>NZ_JBJURM010000010.1:0-229713 GCF_046097995.1 Rhodococcus sp. 5A-K4 | reverse complement strand
TGTTCCTGGCCTTCTACATCGCCTGCATCGCAGTCACCTGGTTCGTCTTCCTGCGCAAGCCGTCGACGCTGACCACAGACGTCGACGAGGCGAAGGTCGCAGTCACGGCGTGAGCGGTCCGCAGAATCTCAGAACTATCTCGTACCTCAGGAAGTAGGCGTCATGAGCAAGTCGGTTGTTGTCATCGGACACGGAATGGTCGGACACCGATTCGTCGAGGCACTGCGTTCGCGCGACGAAGCGAACAACTGGTCGGTGACCGTACTCTGCGACGAGCAGTACGCAGCGTACGACCGAGTCGGGCTGTCCTCGTACGTCGGAGCGTGGGACCCCAAGGAATTGGCGCTGGCCGGCAACGATTACGTCGGTGACGGCCTGGTCGATCTCCGAGTGGGGGAAGGCGCGCTCTCGATCGACAAAGATGCACGCACGGTCACGACGACAACCGGCGAGTCGATCTCCTACGACGCTCTGGTGATGGCGACCGGTTCGTATCCGTTCGTGCCTCCCGTACCGGGGCACGACGGCGACGGATGTTTTGTCTACCGCACCCTCGACGACCTCGACGGTATCCGGGCCGCCGCCGAGAAGGCGGGTCCTGGCGCTGTCGGCGTCGTGGTGGGCGGCGGTCTTCTCGGACTCGAGGCCGCAAATGCTCTCTCGCTCATGGGAATGACGGCACACGTCGTCGAACACAATGCGCGATTGATGCCGATGCAGGTCGACGAGGGCGGCGGCGCACTGCTCGCTCGCCTCGTCACCGAACTCGGTCTCACCGTTCACACCGGAGTCGGGACGGCGGGAATCTCGCAGGCCGACAATGGAATTGTGGTCGAACTCTCCGACGGCTCCACCATCGACGCGTCGCTGCTCGTCTTCTCCGCCGGAGTTCGTCCGCGTGATCAGCTGGCCCGCGACGCCGGCATCGCAGTGGGGGAGCGCGGCGGCATCCTGACCGACCTCGGCTGCGTGACTTCGGACGAGAACATCTATGCCGTCGGAGAATGTGCTGCGGTGGAGGGCCGTTGCTACGGTCTGGTTGCTCCCGGCTACACGACGGCCGAGATCGTGGCCGATCGTCTGCTCGGCGGCGCCGCGGATTTCCCGGGCGCCGACATGTCCACCAAGCTCAAGCTCATGGGCGTCGACGTCGCCAGTTTCGGTGACGCGATGGCGACCTCACCGGGCGCTCTCGAAGTTGTCCTCAGCGACGCGTCCAAGGGGACGTACGCGAAGCTCGTGGTCTCAGATGACGCGAAGATCCTGCTCGGCGGCATTCTTGTCGGTGACGCGTCGGCCTACGCGTCGCTGCGCCCGCTGGTCGGTCGCGAACTACCCGGTGACCCGGCGACATTGATCTCGCCTGCGGGGGAGAAGCCGGGTGCAGGCTCGCTGCCCGACGATGCCGAGGTGTGCTCGTGCAACGCGGTGACCAAGGGAGCCATCTGCGGCGCAATCGCGGCCGGCGCATGCGACATTGCTTCGGTGAAGGCGTGCACCAGCGCCGGAACCACTTGTGGCGGTTGCCTTCCCACTGTGAAGCAGCTGCTGGCCGATTCCGGCGTCGTGATGTCGAAGGCACTGTGCGAGCATTTTGCGCAATCGCGGGCCGAGTTGTTCCAGATCGTGCAGTCGACGCAGACCAGAACCTTCTCGGCGCTGATCGCCAAGTACGGTAAGGGCGCCGGTTGCGACATCTGCAAGCCCGTAGTCGCTTCGATTCTGGCATCGACGGACTCCGATCACATCCTGCACCGCCAGCAGGCGTCGTTGCAGGACACCAACGATCACTTCCTCGCGAACATCCAGAAGAACGGTACGTACTCCGTGGTACCTCGTATGCCTGGCGGCGAGGTCACGGGTGAGCAGCTCATCGTCATCGGTGAGGTGGCGCGTGATTTCGGCTTGTACACGAAGGTGACCGGCGGTCAGCGCATCGACTTGTTCGGGGCTCGTGTCGAACAGTTGCCCGCGATCTGGAAGCGTCTCGTCGACGCCGGGATGGAATCGGGTCAGGCGTACGGCAAGTCCCTGCGGACGGTCAAGAGCTGCGTCGGTTCGAGCTGGTGCCGCTACGGCGTTCAGGACTCGGTAGGAATGGCCGTCGACCTCGAGAACCGCTACCGCGGCCTGCGTTCGCCGCACAAGATCAAGTTCGGCGTCTCGGGATGTGCTCGTGAATGCGCCGAAGCGCGTGGCAAGGACGTCGGCGTCATCGCGACGGAGAACGGTTGGAATCTGTATGTGGGCGGCAACGGCGGACAGTCGCCCAAACACGCTCAACTGCTTGCCGGAGGCCTCGACGACGCAACCTTGGTCAAGTACATCGACCGCTACCTCATGTTCTACATCCGCACCGCCGATCGCCTGCAGCGCACGGCGCCGTGGGTCGAATCACTCGAAGGCGGACTCGATCACCTCAAGGCCGTTATTTGTGAAGACAGCCTGGGAATCGGCGAAGAACTCGAGGCTCTGATGGCCAAGCACGTCGAGGGCTACCAGGACGAATGGGCTGGTGTGCTGGGTGATCCGGAGAAGCTGTCGAGGTTCGTCTCATTTGTGAATGCACCGGAAGAAGCCGACCCGACGGTTGTGTTCGACGAGACCGGAGTGCGCAAGGTTCCAGTCCTGATGGGTATGCCGAGCATCCCTACGCGCCGGTAATAGTCGCGTAACCCGTGGGAAACACGGGGTCCGTAGAAACGTAGACAAGAACCCGCGCGACGTTGTCGCCGGATCGACAGGAGGACTTCGATGAGTGTCATCGATGCGCAGATCGCCAAGCTGGATTCGGATCGACTCGAATGGACGTCGGCCTGCCCGCTGAGCCATCTGATCCCTGGACGCGGGGTCGCCGTGCTTCTTCGCGGCGGCGAGCAGGTGGCGCTGTTCCTGCTAGAGGACGGCACACTGCGGGCTGTCAGCAACTTCGATCCGTACGGCCGCGCCGCCGTGATGTCACGCGGACTCGTCGGCGACCGGGACGGTGAACCGATCGTGGTCTCGCCGCTGCTCAAGCAGGCGTTCTCGCTGGTCGACGGCCGAGCGCTGGACGACTCCGCGGTCGCGCTGCCGGTATACGGAGTTCGCGTGTGGGCAGGCGTCGTTCAGGTACACAGCCTTCAGATGCAGGGCGTTCGCTCGACTGTCGCCGATGCAGTCTCGTGAGTGACGACATGCCGTTGGCTGGATTCACGGTAGGTATCACCGCTTCGCGCCGCGCCGAGGAATTCGCGACGTTGCTGACTCGTCGGGGAGCGGACGTCGTTCACGCTCCGGCGATTCGGATCATCCCTCTCGCCGACGACCGCGAGCTCGAAAGGGTGACACAGCAGATCATCTCGGATCCTCCCGAGGTGGTTGTCGCCACCACCGGGATCGGATTCCGGGGTTGGCTGGAAGCAGCCGACGGGTGGGGTGAGGCGGAAAATCTCGGATCCGCGTTGGGCTCGGCTCGTCTGCTCGCGCGCGGACCCAAGGCCAAAGGGGCAATCCGCGCGGCCGACCTTCGTGAAGAATGGTCTCCGGCATCCGAGTCTTCCGCCGAAGTGCTCGAACATCTTCTTGCAGAAGGTGTCTCGGGAAAACGAATCGCCGTTCAACTGCACGGCGCCACTACCGAATGGGAGCCGATTCCCGATTTCTGTCAGGTGCTGCGCGACGCGGGCGCCGAGGTCATCGCGGTCCCTGTCTATCGATGGGAACCGCCGGAGGATCCGACGCTGCTCGACCGGATGATCGACGCCATCGCTTCAGCCGGAATCGACGCCGTCAGCTTCACCAGTGCACCGGCCGTCGCGTCGATGTTGATGCGCGCCGACAAGACCGGGGATCTCGGCGACATACTCGACGCGATGCGGGGTCCGGTGGCGGCAATGTGCGTCGGCCCGGTCACCTCGGCGCCGCTCGAAGCCTTGAATGTACCGACCACAGCCCCGGCGCGGGCACGTCTCGGGGCGCTCGCGCGACACATCGTCGACGAACTCCCGCAGCGAGCCAACAAGATTCAAGCCGGCGAACACGAAATCAGCATCCGCGGCGGTTGCGTCGTCGTGGACGGTGAAGTGAAGCAATTGCCGCCGGCTGCGATGTCGCTGATCCGCACTCTCGGTGCCAGCCCCGGCCGAGTCGTCTCCCGCGACGAACTTCTGGCTTCTCTTCCCGGTGGCGGCGGCGACACCCACGCCGTCGAGACCGCCGTCGCCCGATTGCGCGCGTGCCTCGGTGCGCCCAAAGCCGTTCAGACCGTGGTCAAGCGGGGCTATCGACTTGCCCTCGACCCCGGCGACTACGTACAGAATCCAGGTGACTATGCAACGCGATGACGATGTACTCGTACTGGTAGCTCACGGCACGCGTAGCCCACGTGGCGTGGAAATGGTTGCTGCCCTTGCCGAAGCCGTCGGCACGCGCGTCGGACGCACGCGCGTTGCCTTTGTCGACGTGCTCGGTCCGTCACCTTCTGAAGTCCTCCGGGACACTCCGGGGCGAGCGATTCTCGTACCGGCCTTCCTGGCGTCCGGCTACCACGTTCACACCGATGTTCGACGCGAAGTGGCGATCAGTGAGCACTCGGCTGTGACTGTGACGCCCGCACTCGGACCCGATCCGGCGCTTGCGCGCGTGCTGCTCCGACGCTTGACCGAAGCGGGGTGGAGTCCAGGCGACGCGATAGTGCTTGCTGCCGCCGGGTCCTCCGATGCGCGGGCGCTGCGAGACGTCGAGCGTGCTGCGCTGATGCTCGCCGAAGCGGCGGGGGTCCGGGTGGACATCGGATACATCGCGACCGGGGAACCGAAGGTAGCCGATGTCGTTGCAGCAGCACGCGTTCGCGGCGCGAAGCGAGTGTTCGTTGCCTCGTACCTCCTCGCACACGGACTGTTTCACGAAAGATTGCACGCTGCAGGAGCCGATGGTGTGACCGAACCGCTCGGCGTCGATCCGGGAGTGGTGGACCTTGTCGTGAATCGGTATGAGAGTGCGCGAAGGGAACTAGTATCGCTGCATGACGTCTCACTCCGTAACGCCGACGTATGCCGACCTGGTCGCCGCAGTTCGTGAATCCGACGTCAAGGCACAGGCTCTCATCGGCGGACTGACCGAAGAGCAGGCGCGGGAGCCCTCCGGGCTCCCCGGGTGGAGCCGGGGACACGTCGTGACGCACATGTCGCGCAACGCCGACGCGCTGGGCAGATTTGTTGCCGGAGTGCAGGGCGGCGAATCGGGGGAGATGTATCCCGGGGGACCGGACGCGCGCAATGCTGCAATCGAGGAAGGTGCAGATCGCCCGGCTGAGTTGTTGGCTCTCGACTACCGCTTCTCGGGAACGAGACTGGTCGACGCGTTGTGCGAGATCCAGGCAGATCGACTGGACACGCCGGTGCCGTGGCGCAAACCTGTGACGGCATTCGATCTACCGATCCTGCGCTGGAACGAGATCGAGATTCACCTGATGGACCTCGACATCGGCTACACCTGCCACGACTGGCCTGCCGAGTTCGTGGAATTCACTCTCGCCCGTCAGTTGGGCGCACTCGAGACAGCGGTCCCGGGTGTACGTGTTCCTTCGCTGTCGGATGCGGAGACCTTGGCCTGGTTGGTCGGGAGGCCGACGAGGGTGGGGCTGCCTACCCTCCCTGCCTGGCCTTTCTGAGACACGGCCTTTCTGAGAGTTAGAACAGGGTGGGGGCGCTGACGTCGTTGCGTGCTTGGGCCAACCGCGCACTCCACCGTTTCACCAACCACATCTCGACGATCTCGGGTTGGGTGCCGGCGGCATAGGCCCAACTGTCGAGCAGTTCGCAGTACCGGCGGTAGCGACGCGTCGTGAAGCCCGTGACGGAAGGATCCTCGAGCCAGCCCTCGTGGATGAGTGTCGAGACGCCGTACTGATCGATCATCTGAGCGCGTCGGCCTTCGTCCTGTACGCCCACCGCCCACATGAAAGCGGCCATGAGTGATACCCCCACGCCGGGGGTGAGTGGCCACCCGGACCAGGTGTCGCGCCGCACGACCGGCATCGACTTGTTTTTCGAACAGTGATCGAGAATGGCTGTGATCTGGGTCAGCGGATCCTCGTCTTCGCGGTGATGCGGATTGAAGACGTTGGGGAACCGCCGCGTGAACCGTCGGCTTTCGTGCGAGCCCTGCCAGGCCGCGCAGAGAAAGAGCAGTCCGAGGCCGTCGTGCTGGGCGACAACGAGGTCGCTCGACGGGCGAAGGTCGTTGCGTTGAACGATGGCTCGGCCTTCGGTGATCACTTTGCCGTCGAGATCACGCCCGCGCAGGCTGATGGTGTGGCCGGCGTCCTTCAGGTGCGCGTTCCACCAATCCAGGTCGACGGTCGCTTCGTCGTCGAGGACGTGCAGTGGAAAGGTGCGGGAGCGGCACCACTCGACCAATGCGTCCGGCGGTTCGAATCCTTCGTCGACACGATTCATGGCGCGATGATCCCACGAGTCGCCGACAGGAATTCGTCCGACGCGCAGGTCACCGAGATGGAACCGGACACTCGCGGTACGCTCCGCTCATGAAATTGGCGTCCTCGCAGGTGCGGCCGGCGCTGTGGACGGTAGCCATCGCCTTGACGGCCACGGGTCTGAGCGGATGCATCGGTGCCGTCGATCGGATGGATTTCGACAACCAGATGCGCGAACGTGGCGGTGGGATGACGTCGGAGTTGGTGCGAGGCGGGTTCGACAGCCTCGCACATAGATACGGCGTCGACGCGATATCGGTGACCAGCATCGACATCAGCCCGATCGAGACGCTCGGCGTCACCGTTCGTGACCCCGGGAAGCCGTCACAGCTCGACAGATTCTCTTTCGACGGCGTCATTCTCGGCGAGCCCATCCCCGTGCAAGTCAGTGTCACCGACGATCTCGATGCGCGATCGTTCACGCTGGATCAAGTGCCGGCATTGGCGAATGTCGAGAAGTTGGTCGACGACGCGCTGGCGAGCAGCGGAGTCGACGACGGCGAAGTCTCCGGGATCTCGGTCAGTCGCACCGAGTCGATACACGCCTCCGTGATGGTGGAATCCCCACGCTCGCGAGTACTTGTGGTCTTCGAGCCTGACGGAACTCCCTTTCTGGTGCAGCCGCTGTGAGCCGCCGAATCGCTCCGTTACTGATCTCGGTAGCGGTGATCGTGGTCGTGGGAATCTTTGCCGCACTGCTGTCTTCGGTGATCTGGCCCGGCCAGGTCGCGCACTTGGCGCCGATCTTCTGTGAAGAACCGACATCGAGCGCGATGGTCGTCTCGGATTCCTTTACCGACGGCGACGGTACGTCCACCAATTTCACGCTGTACTGCGTCGGACCGCGCGGTCAGACCGTTGATGCCGGCTGGCTGCTGCCGTTCTTGGTGCTGTGGGGCGTGTATTCGCTGGTGCTCGCGATCGTGGTCGGCGTGATCGTGCTGGCGGACGTCGGCCGGCGCGGGCGCCGAAACCGCTGACCCGATCAGCGTGGGAGGACGACCAATTCGGCGACGGCGCCGTCGTCGGAGTGTGCCGGTACGAGTGCAAACGCCGAGCGTTCGATCAACCCCGCAAGGTGCGCGGTACGTACAGACGGATCGGCGCGCCAGCGACCGTCTTCGGATTGTGTCACCGGCAACAGGCGTACCGCATCGGAACTCACCGCAGCGGCGTTCTCGATGATGCCGAGTAGTGGCGGCGGCGTGTCGCTTCCGGTCAAGGCGGCCACGACGGTGGGCAGCATCGTCAACAGGGTGGTCACGGCGGCATACGGATTGCCGGGGAGGCCGAGAACCACCAGACCACTGGGCAGGACGGCCGTTATCTGAGATCCGCCGGGGCGCGAGGCGACTCGCCCGACAATCGTGCGAGCGCCGAGTCGATCGAGCGCACTGCGCATTTCGTCGGCAGCGCCGCCTCCCGTCGCACCGATGACGACGAGTAGATCGGCTTCCTGGTCGACTCCGTCTGCGAGCACCCGCTCGAAACTGTCCGCAGTGTCTCGCAGGTGCGAATTCGCCACGCACTGTACGCCGTTGCTTTCCAGTAGGTAGGGGAGAATCCCGCCGACGGAGTCGCGAGTCTGACCTTCACGCAGTGGACCGGTCCGCCGGATCTCGTCGCCGGTGACTATCAGGCGTGCCCGTACCGGACCACGGACGAGGGCGTCGAACACTTCACCGCTGGCAGCTGCGGAGATCACCGCCGGAGTCACCGCGGTACCTGTCGGGGCGATCGTGAATCCGGTGGTCCAATCTTCCCCTCGTGGTCGAGCGTCGTTGCGGTGCGGCGAATCCGGCAGTCTCCGTACCATCCGAGATGGCTCGTCGACGGACAGATACTCGTCACGAATTACCGAGGTGGCGCCGAGGGGCAGGTGTGCTCCCGTGGCAATGCGAATCGCTTCACCTTCGCCGAGTTCGAGTTGTCCGTCGGCGCCCGCGATGCGGATCTCGGTGAGGATTCGCCAGGGGCCCTCGCCGGAGACCGCGTACCCGTCCATCGCCGAAACGTCTGACCTGGGAAGATCACCCAGGGCGACCAGAGGCTGCGCGAGCGTTGCTCCGAGGCTGTCGGCGAGATCGGCACGGTGCGGCGGCAATGCTGTCAGCGAGTTCCTGACGGCGGCGCGGGCTTGATCGACCGTCAGCCGCGGATGGCTTCGCGCGCGATCGATGTCTTCCGGTGTGTCGCAGTCGGTCGTACCAGCGACACTCAGCGTCGAGAACGGCTCGGTGACAATCGCTTTCATAGGTTGGTTCTCCAGCCCCGAACTCTCCCGCAATGTGGACAGGCGTTGCCGGAGTTCGCGAAATGTCCATGCGGAGAACAGGAATTGGGTTCGGTTGTTCTCGTCCACGGCACACGTCACCGGATTGTCCGTCGACGTGGCAGCGATCAAGGCGTCGACTGATTCGGCCTCGATGTGCGGCAGGTCGGACGCCAGCACCACCACCACGGCGTTATCGGGTAACCGGGTCGCAGACAACCCGGCCCAGATCGCCTCGACAGGGCCGGCTCCGGCCGGAGATTCCTGAGTTTGGGTGATTCCAGGATCAAGTTCAGGTCGATGCGGGCCGACCACGACGACGGCGTCGAGATGCGACGTTGCTGAGAGCGCGATGTCGAGGAGTCTGCGACCGTGTACGAGAAGGCCAGGTTTGTCGACACCACCCATTCTGGTCCCGCGACCACCCGCCAGAATGACGGCGGCAGTCGGCGGCGTGGTGGTCATGCCTCCATGCTGCCCCATCGCCGGGGTGAGGACGACCGGTGACACGGGATCAGAAGTGAAACCGTGCCTTCTTCAGGTCGATCCGACCCTCCTTGATCGGTACCCCTTCGAGTTCGAGCTTGGCGATCTGACGATGAGCCAGGTGCGCCGACGGTTTGCCGGAGGCGCCGAGAACCCGATGCCACGGCAGGTCGGCAGAGTCCGTCCGCATGATCCAACCGACCGTGCGAGCACTGGAAAGTCCTGCAGCATCAGCGATATCGCCGTACGTCGCCACGAAACCGGCCGGAATCGACGCGATGAGTCGCCGTACCTCTTCGATCTGCTCTTCGGTGGTGGCTGCCATGTCGGTTCCTTCAGAGCATGCTGCGAACGAGGGCGGCGACTTCGTCGGCCCGCACGTGCGGGACCATGTGGTCACAGTCGAATTCGACGCTGGTCAGATTTTCACCGAGGTGCTCGGTGAGCGCTGCCCGGAACTCGTCGGTGACGTACGGAGGCTGGACTTTCATCGCTTGAACCAGCACGGTCGGCATGGAAGGCGGTGGCAGCACGATCGGGCGAGCGAGTTCGCCCCACCCGGTCACGATCGCGGGCGTGGACAGGCGCCAGTTGACGCGCCCGTTGCCCAGTTGAATCAGGTGCTCGGCCATCTCGACGTCGAGGTCCTGGGTGGGAACCTCACCCCACGAGCCGTGAATCTTCTCGGAGTACGCCTCGGCCGCATCGGTGTAATCCGGTGAGCCGATTGTGAGTTCGGCCACTTCCTGCATGAAAGTCGGATCCAAGCCGATCGCTGGATCGAGCAGAACGAGCCCACGAACGCGTTCCGGCGCGGTGGCCGCGAGGTGGAGCGCCAGCATTCCGCCGAACGAATGCGCGACGATCACCACCGGTCCGTTTGCATGTTCGTCCAGTGTCTCGAGCAGGCTCTCCACGTGGGATTCGATGTTCCACGGGGGAGCCCAGGTCGAGCGTCCGTGACCACGCAGATCGGGCGAGATCCAGCGCGCTTGGGGCAGTTGGTTCTCGGCCATCGACTGCCAACGGCGGCCGTGACCGGTCAGACCGTGCAGCGAAAGGATCTCCGGCGCCCCGACGGGTCCGTAGAGATACGTATGGAGTGCAGACACGAGGTCAATCATGCCGGAAGCAGGCGATGTGTGAGTTGTCGGTGCGCTCTGGTGGAATGCCTGGGTGAGTGAGACGGCAACACGCAGCAAGGTCACCATTCCGCGGGCGCGGTTGGTGCACCGAACTGCGCCGTCTCCGATACCCCGAACGTGGGATGAAGGGACGACGCGGCTCTTCGCGCCGCCGTCCGAGGATCCGTTCCAGCTCGCGTTCGGCCCTGTTTCATTCGGTTCGGCAGCGGCTTGGAATCCCTGGCAGGTACTCGGCAGTCCCGGAACCGGCAAGACGTCCCTTCTCGTGGATCTGGCAGTGCAGAAGATCTCGGGTGGCGAAGATCCTGAATCGGTCCTGGTGCTCACCCAGTCACGCCGAGCCGCGACGCAGGTCCGAGAGCAGATCACCGCTGGGTTGCTCGGGTACCAACAGGAACGCGGACCGCAGGCAACCCGTGAGCCGCTGGTACGCACCGTTCACTCCTACGCCTTTGCCGTTCTCCGGCTTCAAGCCGCAGCACACGGCAATGCGCCGCCACGCCTGATCACCGGCGCCGAGCAGGACTCGGTGCTCCGAGAGATGTTGCGCGGAGACATCGAAGACGGCGCCCTCCGGTGGCCGGAGCGCCTGCGACCCGCATTGGGTTTGAACGGATTTGCCGTCGAACTTCGAGATCTGATGCTGCGAGCCAACGAGCGCGGGCTCGGCCCCGAAGATCTGGTCAAGCTCGGCAAGAAGCGTGGCCGTCCGGAGTGGGTGGCGGCCGGGCGGTTCGCCGAGGCCTACGAGCAAGGCGTGCTGCTGCGCGGCAGTGTCGGTGTCGAGGCTCCGGAGGCGACGGCGCCGGCACTCGACGCGGCCGAGTTGATCGGTGCGGCCTTGACCGCGTTCGCCACCGATCCCGAATTGCTTCGCTCCGAGCGCGCTCGGATCCGGCACCTCCTTGTCGACGACGCACAACATCTGGATCCGCAGGCGGCGCAACTGGTTCGGTTGATCGGAACCGGAACTGCGGGCACGGTCATCGCCGGTGATCCCGATCAGTCCGTCTTCGGATTCCGCGGTGCGGATTCGGCGTTCCTGCTCGGACTGGCCGAGCGCGGAGACGAGCGCCAGATCGTTCTGCCCGTCACGTATCGCAACAACGCCGACGTCGCGTCGATCGCGGCCAAGATCGCTGCGCGGCTGCCCGGCAACTTGGCTCATCGCATCGCGGTTCCATCCGATCTCACCGATGAGAATCCGGGACGGGCGTCGGTGCGGGTTCTCGGTACGACGGCCAAAGAGGCGGCAGTCGTCGCAGATACCTTGCGCCGAGCGCATCTGCTGGACGGGATTGCGTGGTCCGACATGGCCGTCATCGTGCGGTCGGTCCCGCGCACTCTCGCCCCTCTCCGGCGAGCCCTGCTCGCGGCGGGGGTGCCCGTCACGACCGCTGCCACCGAATTGCCGCTCGCGCGGCAACACGGAGTGTCCGGCCTGCTGCTGGTCCTTCGGGCGCTCGGCGGCGATCAGTTCACCGGCGACGACGCGCTTGCCCTGATGGCCGGTCCCATCGGCGGCGCCGAACCGGTCACCCTGCGCCGGTTGCGTCGTGGCCTGCGCCGGGTCGAGTTGGCATCGGGAAGTGATCGGGACTCCTCGGAGTTGTTGCGGCTCATTCTGATCGACGAGGATCGTGCGCAGTCCAAGCGCCTGATGGGCAAGCTGACAGACGTCGAAGCTGCGGCCCTCAATCGCGTGCTGTCGGTCCTTCGCAAGGCCCGAGTGCCTCTCGAGCGTGGTCTCGGGGTCGAAGAAGTTCTGTGGGCGGCCTGGCAGGCGACGGGGCTGGAACGGCGGTGGGCGGCCGCGTCGGCGCGCGGCGGACCGATCGGCTCACAAGCCGATCGAGACCTCGACGCCGTAGTCGCACTCTTCGACGCGGCTGCCAACTACGTCGACCGGCTGCCGCGTTCGCAACTCTCCGGTTTTGTCGACTACCTGACCAGCCAGGAGATACCGACCGACTCGCGGAGCCGATCGGTCATCGCTCCCGACGCCGTCACCGTGGTCAGCGCTCACGCCGCGGCGGGGCGCGAATGGGCGGTGGTGGCGGTGGCGGGTGTGCAGGAGGGGCTCTGGCCGAGTTTGCGGGCACGCGGCTCGCTACTGCGTACCGAAGCTCTTATCGACCTGGTCAACGGAGTCTCCGACGGCAGTGACTCGGCTGCCGAACGACTCTCGCGAACCGCGCCGCTTCTGGCCGAAGAACGCAGGTTGTTCCTGGTCGCCTGTAGCCGTGCTCGTCGCCGTCTGCTGATCACCGCAGTCGAATCGGCTTCGGGGGACACCGACTTGGTGCCTTCGCGGTTCGTGGACGAATTGATCCGTGGTGACGCGTACTCGGACGACCCGTCCTCCGATCTCGACGTCGTTGCACCCGAGACCGGGGATACCCGGGTTCTGTCGCTGCCTGCACTGGTCGCACAGCTTCGCAGCGTGGTGTGTGATCCCGACATCGCGCATTTCGACCCCGAGAAGCATTCTCGGGCTGCTCGCCAGTTGGCCCGTCTGGCTGCGGCCGGAGTACGAGGCGCGCATCCGGATCAGTGGTACGGCACAGCCGAGCCGAGTACCGCTGCTCCCATGTGGCAACCCGAGGACGGACCGGTTTCACTGTCCCCGTCCACCATCGAGCTTCTCGAAACATGTCCTCTCCGATGGGTGTTCGAGCGTCACGGTGGCAGCGACGGAGACAACACTCATGCGATCGCCGGTACGCTGGTCCATACCTTGGTGCAGGCACTGGCCGGCCGGATTCCACCGGATCAGGTCGAGAAGGCACTCGAAAATGCCTGGGAATCCATCGATCTGGGATCGCAGTGGTACTCGCGCCGTGAACTCAATCGAACTCGGGAGATGCTGGCGACGTTCACGGCCTGGATGAACGCAACTCGCGGTGAGCTGACCGAAGTCGGCGTCGAGGTCGCGGTCGAGGGGGTCCTCGAACCGCGCGAAGAAGGAGCGCCTGCGGTCAAGCTACGTGGCCGGATCGACCGGCTCGAGCGCGACACCGAAGGTCGTCCAGTGGTTGTCGACGTCAAGACTGCGCGAAACCCCGTCAGCAACGAGGCCGCGCAATCTCATGCGCAGTTGGCGGCGTACCAGGTCGCAGCGGCCGAAGGTGCGATTGCCGGCGAACCGGCCACACAACCCGGCGGTGCACGCCTGGTATTCGTGGCCAAGTCCAACAAGAAGGACGGTGCGGCGCAGCGAGTTCAGCCGCCGCTGACGGCCGAAGCTGTCGAGATGTGGCGAGACGTCATTCACAACGCAGCGGCAGCGACCCAAGGGCCGCAGTATCTGGCCAGGGTCAACGACGGATGTAGACATTGCCCGGTGCGTTCGAGTTGCCCGGCACACGACGAGGGACGACAGGTGAGTAACTAAGTGGCTGCCGCGACGCAGAAGGCACGCCGACCGAAGATCGACCCTGTCGACCTGGCGGTCGCGCTCGGTCAGCACCCTCCGACGCCCGAGCAGGCAGCAGTGATCGCCGCACCGCTCGGTCCGACATTGGTGGTCGCCGGCGCCGGTGCCGGAAAGACCGAGACGATGGCTGCTCGCGTCGTGTGGCTGGTTGCCAACGGCTTCGTCGATCCCGAGGCGGTTCTCGGCCTGACCTTCACGCGCAAAGCGGCGCAACAACTCACGTCGCGAATCCGCAAGCGGTTGGCGCGGCTGGCGGGTTCGGACGTTCTGCGGGCACTCGACCCGACCGGCGGAGTCCGTTCCCGGATTCTGGCCGGCGAACCCGAAGTCAGTACCTACCATGCTTACGCGGGACGGTTGCTCTCCGAACACGGACTGCTGTTGCCCATCGAACCCTCGGCGACGTTGTTGTCCGAGACCGAACTGTGGCAGGTTGCGCACCGCGTCGTGAGCGGCTGGGACAGTGATCTGGACACCGACAAGAATCCGGGTTCGATCACCGAGACCGTTCTGGCTCTTGCCGGTCAGTTGGCGGAGCACCTGGTCGATCCCGAGCAGTTGCTCGAGGCACACACCGAGCTGGACAAGCTGATTCACACTCTGCCCGCCGGCCCGAAACAGCGGGGTGGACCGAGCAAGGAGCTGTTGAATTACCTTGATGTGCAACATAAGCGCATCGAACTGTTGCCTCTCGTCGCCCGGCTGGGTGAGACGCTGCGGCGTGAAGGCGCATTGGATTTCGGCAGCCAGATGTCGCTGTCTGCCCGGGTCGCCGCCGAGCATCCCGAGGTCGGGCAGACCGAGCGTGAGCGCTTTCGGGTGGTTCTTCTCGACGAGTACCAGGACACCGGTCACGCTCAGCGAGTGTTGTTGTCCTCGTTGTTCGGTGGGGGAGCCGACGGCCGTTTGGCGCTGACGGCCGTCGGCGATCCGATGCAGTCGATCTACGGTTGGCGCGGCGCGTCGGCGGCCAACCTGCCCCGGTTTGCAACCGACTTCCCCCTTGCCAACGGAAAACCGGCTCCGACGCTCGAACTGCTCACCAGTTGGCGTAACCCGCCGGAGGCTCTCGAGCTGGCCAACCTGTCTTCGGCGCCGTTGCGTCGACGCGGCGTGGCCGTCAGTACCCTGCGTGCACGGCCGGGAGCCGTCGCCGGAGACGTTCGACTGGCGCTTCTGGGAGACGTCGAACAGGAACGTCAGTGGGTGGCGGAGAAGATCGCCGAAGAATACGAGGCGGCACGTGCCGAAGACCGCCCGACGCCCACGGCAGCGGTGTTGATCCGCCGGAACGCCGATGCCGCTCCGCTGGCCGAGGCCTTGCGGTCCAAAGGTCTGCCGGTCGAAGTGGTCGGACTCGGTGGGCTCCTGCACACACCCGAGGTTGCGGACGTGATCGCCATGCTCCGGGTGGTCGCCGATCCGCTTGCAGGAAGCGCAGCTGTTCGGCTGCTCACCGGCGCGCGATGGCAGATCGGCGCGAAGGACCTGGCCGCACTCTCTCAACGCTCCCGCGAACTTGCCATCTCCGCGGGATACGGAACGGCGGGTGCGGTCACCGACGCCGAGGCGCTCACCTCGGCGGTCCACGATGCTCTGCCCGGGGAGAACGCCGAGCAAGCAGGATTGGTCGACTCGATCTCCGATCCAGGCCCGGCAGAACGCTATTCGGCTCTCGGGTACACACGCATCAATGCGATAGCGGCAGAGTTGGCGTCGTTGCGCGAACGTATCGGCCAGCCGCTCACCGAATTGGTGGCGGAGGTCGAGCGGGTGCTCGGGATCGGAATCGAGGCGGGCGCACGGACCCGAGTCGGCGTCGTCGGGACCGCGGGCCGCGAGCATCTCGACGCCTTCGCCGACGTCGTCGCCAACTACGCGACGCGTCCAACTGCCAATCTGACCGGGATGCTGGCTTTCTTCGCGGCAGCTGAACAGATCGAAAAGGGCCTCACGCCAGGCGAAGTGGAGGTGGCGCCGGATCGGGTCCAGATCCTGACCGTGCACTCGGCGAAGGGGCTCGAATGGGAAGTAGTGGCGATCCCGCATGTCAGCGACGGGGTGTTCCCCTCGTCCACCGCGTCCGGATCGTGGCTCGGGGCGCTCGCCGAACTGCCACCGTCGTTGCGTGGTGACCGGGCGGTCGACGCGGATTCGGCCGACGGAGTTCCGGTGCTCGACCTCGAGGAGCTCTACAACCGCAAGGACCTCGAGAACGCGATAACGGCGCACAAGAAGGCCTTGTCCAACCGTCGACTGGACGAGGACCGGCGGTTGTTCTACGTCGCGCTGACCAGAACCGAACGGGCGCTGTTCATCTCGGCGCATCACTGGGCGGAATCCGGTTCGGAACCGAAGGGGCCTTCGGAGTTCCTGGACGAGCTGCATCAGATGGTCACGGCCGACAACGATGCCGATGAGGAAGACTCACGCGGTGCGATCGGTGTCGTGGAGGAATGGGCGCCGGCCCCGGAACCCGATACCGAGAACCCGTTGGCCGCCACGCCCCGTACGGCGCAGTGGCCGCCGGATCCGCTGGGTGCGCGGCGCGGCGCCGTCGAGGCCGGAGCCGCGAGCGTCCTGTCCGCTCTCGCTTCGCTGCCGCAAGACAGCGAAGAGGCGGAAGAACCGGAGGACGATCCGGAGAACTGGGCCTCGGACGTCGACGTGCTCCTGGCCGAGCGCGAGGCCCGCGCAAACGCGCGTGCCGAAGTGATTCTCCCGGCGCAGCTTTCGGTGACTCAGCTCGTCGACCTCAAGGCAGATCCGGACGAACTGGCGGCTCGCCTACGTCGTCCGCTGCCGTATCCGCCTAACCCGTTGGCTCGTCGTGGAACCGCTTTTCACGCCTGGATCGAGCGAAGGTTCGGTGCGACTCGGCTGTTGGATCTCGACGAGCTACCCGGCGCCGCGGATACCGGCGCGGGTCCCGAGACCGACCTGGTGAAACTTCAGGATGCGTTCTTGCGGTCCCCGTGGGCCAATCGCAGCCCGATCGAAGTGGAAGTTCCTTTCGAAACATCCATTGCCGGAACGGTTTTGCGCGGTCGGATCGACGCTGTGTTCGCCGATCCCGACGGCGGATGGACGGTGATCGACTGGAAGACCGGTGCCGAACCGTCGGCCGCCAACGAGGACGCTGTTGTGATGCAGTTGGCCGCGTATCGGGTGGCCTGGGCCGAATTGATGTCAGCCAGAGCTCGTTCTGCGGGGCGCAACGAACAGTTTCCGGCCGACAAGGTGAGGGCGGCGTTTCACTACGTTCGATCGGGTCGCACCATCGCACCCGAGAACCTGCCGGACGGTGAGGCTCTCGCTCGCCTCATCCGAACGGCAGGCGCGCAAGATTAGCTTGCGTTTCGACGAGCCTTGAGTGCTTCGGTCACCAGCGGGACCTGCAGGGGGAGACGTGCGATCGAACCGATCTTCTGCGGTGTGGACGTCTTCGGGCTTCGGCACCAGTCGATCGCCATCTGGATGTTGGCGGGGAACACGGCAACAAAGAGCGCGGCGGCAAGGCCCGCGCCGAGCTTGCGGGTCTTCGGCACGGCCAAGGCAGCGCCGATCGCCAGTTCCGCGACGCCGGACACCTGGGTGTAGGTGCGGGCCTGTCCGGGAAGCTGGCGGGGAACGGTGCTGTCGAAGAACGAGGGCGCTGCAAAATGCATGGTGCCGGCGCCGAGAAGGAGGGCCGACAAACGAAGAGCGGCCGCTTGGCTGGGAGTGGACGTCGAACCGGTGAAAGGCATTTGCCCAGCCTGCCTCACGGTGGACCTTCTTGCCACTACCGGCGCCACGACCCGCGCGCTATTCGGCGCCCGAGTTCCGAAGTCGATCTTCGAGGGTTACGCTGCCTGCCGATGTCCGTGTAGGTATTTCGTAAGTTCGAGTGAGAGAGTCGATGTATGGCCGGTAAGCTCCGGGCGCGTTTGACCAGGTCGGAAGCATTGACCGATCAGCCTGACTTCGCCCTTGTCGGGGTGCTGCGCATTCCCCAGCTACAGACCAGTCCGGCGCGGGCCATCTACAAGCGAGTTCTCATCGCATTGGGTGCTCTCGGCGCCGCCGTGTTGATCGTCTACATCGATCGCGCCGGATACCGAGACGCACAGGACAACGAGCTGTCGCTGCTCGACTGCATCTACTATGCGACGGTTTCGCTCTCGACCACCGGCTACGGCGATATCACTCCGTTCACTCCGTCGGCGCGCCTGGTCAACGTCCTGTTGATCACGCCACTTCGAATCTTCTTCTTGATCGTGTTGGTCGGAACCACACTTTCAGCTCTGACCGAGAGTTCGCGTCAGGCGTTCAAAATTCAGCGTTGGAGGCAGCACGTGCGTAATCACACCGTCGTCGTCGGATACGGGACCAAGGGGCGGACGGCAATCGAAGCAATGCTCGGTGACGGTGTACCGGCGTCGGAGATCGTGGTCGTCGATACCGATCAGACAGTCCTCGACTCCGCGGCGAGCAAGGGCCTGGTGACGGTGTTCGGTTCGGCGACGAAATCGGACGTACTCCGGTTGGCAGGTGCGCAGAATGCGTCGTCGATCATCGTCGCCACGAATCGTGACGACACCGCAGTGCTCGTGACGCTGACAGCCCGCGAAATCGCGCCGAAAGCCAAGATCGCCGCAGCCATCCGTGAAGCCGACAACGCGCATCTTCTGCGTCAGTCCGGCGCAGACTCGGTGGTCGTGTCCTCGGAGACGGCAGGTCGACTCCTCGGCATCGCGACCACAACGCCCACTGTCGTGGAGATGATCGAAGACCTTCTGACCCCGGAAGCCGGATTCGCGATCGCCGAGCGCGCAGTCGAACGTGACGAGGTCGGCGGCTCTCCGCGTCATCTCTCCGACATCGTGCTCGGGGTAGTTCGCGACGGCCGTCTGGTTCGCGTCGGTTCGCCCGAGGTGGACGCCGTCGAGGAGAACGATCGCCTGCTCTACATCCGCCGCGTCACGAACTGAGTGCTGCCGAGCTTCGTGCGCGCAGTAATGTCGTGAGCGTGAACGACTTCCAGCTGACCGAAACACCGCTGCTCTCACGCTCGAGCGTCGGCCGCGCCGAGGAATTGCGGTCGGATGCCGCCGCACTGACCACGGGTTGGGCGGACGCGCTGCTCCTCCGTGTGAATTCACGGGGTCAGGTCAAGGTCTCACCGGAAGGTCAGTTGGTCTTCGCCGAGGCAACCGAACTGGGTCCGGAACCGGTGCGCGGTGCAGTGTTCCTGGGAATTCGGGAGAATCGCCACGTCTGGGCGGTGCGGGTGTCGCTGCTGGCGGGCACGTTGTCCGAGTTGCGCATGCTCGGCGGAACACTCGACGACGCCGACGCCGGTTTGTTGACCGGTGCCGTCGCGATTCTCAACTGGCACGACAGTGCCGGATTCAGCGCTATCGACGGCGCACCGAGTGAACCCACCATGTCCGGCTGGTCACGCATTTCCACGTCCACCGGCCACGAGGAGTTTCCCCGAACGGATCCGGCGGTCATCTGCCTGGTGCACGACGGCGGCGATCGAGTTCTACTCGCTCGTCAGCCGACCTGGCCGCAGCGACGTTTCTCGATTCTCGCGGGATTCGTCGAGGCCGGGGAGTCGCTCGAAACGTGCGTTGTCCGCGAGATCAAGGAAGAAGTCGGCATCGACGTGCACAGCGTTCGATACCTCGGGAGCCAGCCTTGGCCGTTCCCTCGCTCGGTGATGTTGGGCTTCGCCGCAATCGGCGACCCCGCCGCTCCGCTTCTGTTCGCGGACGGCGAGATCGCCGAGGGCACCTGGTTCACGAAGGACGAGGTGCGTGCCGCTCTCGAACTCGGCGACTGGGGTTCGGAAGCGGACGCGCCACTGCTGCTGCCCGGCTCGATCTCCATCGCTCGCGGAATGCTCGAGAGCTGGGTCAAATAGGAGCTGGGTCAGACAACAGCCTGAAAGGCTCTACAGTCCCAGGGCCTGCTTGACCTGGTTGAGCGACGGGTTGGTCGCGACGCTGCCGTCGCCGTACTTCACGGTCGGAACGACGTGATTTCCACCGTTGACGCTGCCGACGAAATCGGCTGCTGCCGGATCGTTCTCGATGTCGATCTCGGTGTACTCGATTCCCGACGCGTTGAGCTGCGTCTTGAGGCGGCGGCAGTAGCCACACCACGTGGTCGAGTAGATGGTCAGGGCAGGCGCATTTTCGGTAGAAGTCACGGCCGATATAACACCACGACCGAGAGCGTTGTTCCGTATCGGCCCGTGTTCTCTTGCCCACATACCGTCGGGCGCGGCGAATGGAGTGTCGGAACGTCCTGCCATGATGGTCCCCATGCCTGCGGACACCGGACTGGATCCAGAACAATCGGCCGCCGTGCTCGCGCCACGCGGCCCGGTATGTGTCCTCGCGGGCGCTGGAACAGGCAAAACCCGCACCATTACCCGCCGGATCGCGCATCTGGTTGCCGACGGTCATGTCTCCGCCGGCCAGGTGCTTGCCGTGACATTCACAGCGCGAGCGGCCGGCGAAATGCGTGGACGGCTTCGTGAGCTGGGGGTTGGTGGAAGTGGGCCGCAGGTACAGGCTCGCACCTTCCACGCCGCCGCTCTTCGTCAACTCAAGTACTTCTGGCCGCAGGTGATCGGTGACACGCCGTGGCGTCTGCTCGATCGGAAGTTCGCGGTTGTCAGCAGTGCCGCCGCTCGTGTCGGGTTGTCCACCAGTACGGAAAGCGTGCGCGACCTCGCCAGCGAAATCGAGTGGTCCAAGGCCTCACTGATCGCGCCCGAGGACTACCCACGCGCGATAGCCAGGATTCATCGCGAGGCGCCGGTCGATGCCACCAAGGTTGCGCAGGTCTACGCGGCATACGAAGAGCTGAAGGCACGTGGCCAGGACGGCATGCTCCTCGATTTCGACGATCTCCTACTTCACACCGCGGCTGCGCTCGAAGAGCATTCGACGGTTGCCGACGAGTTCCGCGAACGGTACCGCTGCTTCGTGGTCGACGAGTATCAGGACGTCACCCCGCTGCAACAGCGGGTGCTCGACGCCTGGCTCGGCGACCGCGACGACCTGACCGTGGTGGGCGATGCGAATCAGACCATCTACTCCTTCACCGGCGCCACCCCGAACTATCTGTTGGACTTCTCGCGAAAATTCCCCGAAGCGACCGTCGTCCGGCTCGAACGGGACTACCGCTCCACCCCTGAGGTCGTGTCGCTGGCGAACCGCGTGATCGGTGCAGCGCGCGGACGGATCGCCGGGACGCGTCTTCAGTTGATCGGGCAACGCGCTCCGGGGCCTGAACCGGAGTTCATGGAGTTCGACGACGAGCCTGCCGAAGCGCTCGGCGTTGCGCGGGCGATCAAACGGCTGATCGCGGCAGGCACTCCAGCGGCCGAGATCGCTGTTCTGTATCGGATCAATGCTCAGTCGGAGGCGCACGAGCAGGCACTCACCAAGCTCGGCATTCCGTTCCAGGTGCGTGGTGGAGAGGGCTTCTTCACCCGCACCGAGGTCCGTCAGGCAGTGGCGGCGCTGCGTCAGGCCGCCGGACGAGACGACCTCCCCGAAGGCGCAGACAACGGCGAAGCGCTGGTTTCACTGGTTCGCGCTGTACTCGCGCCACTCGGTCTGACCAACGAAGAACCTTCGGGCACGCAAGCCCGCGAGCGCTGGGCGTCGCTCTCGGCTCTCGTGGCGCTGACCGAAGAACAACTCGTCCACGAACCCGAACTGTCGCTCACCGGGCTTCTACAGGAGCTAACAGCCCGAGCCGAGGCGCGGCACCCACCGACCGTGCAGGGCGTGACGTTGGCTTCCCTTCACGCGGCCAAGGGGCTCGAATGGGATGCGGTGTTCCTGGTCGGCCTCAACGACGGCACCCTGCCGATCCAACACGTTCTCGGCGACGCCAATTCGGGCGCCGACGACGTCGCGGTGGAGGAGGAGCGTCGGCTTCTGTACGTGGGTGTTACCCGCGCCCGCGAGCATCTGCAGCTGTCTTGGGCATTGGCTCGCAATGAGGGGGGACGCAAGTCCCGTCGCCGGTCGAGGTTCCTCAACGGGCTCATCCCCGAGGACTCACCGGCTTCGCGCGTTGCCGCGCCGTCGTCGGGGAACAAGAAGCGTCCGCGCTGCCGCGTCTGCGGCAAACCGTTGATCGGGACGTCGGCGACAATGCTCGGGCGCTGCGAAAAATGCCCGTCCAATGTCGACCTGGAATTGCTCGAGCACCTCAAGGCCTGGCGGCTGGACAAGTCCCGAGAACTCAAAGTTCCGGCCTATGTCGTCTTCAGTGACAACACACTGATGGCTATTGCCGAACAACGACCACAAGACAATCGTGGACTGGTTTCGATCCCTGGAATCGGGCCGAAGAAACTCGACAACTTCGGGGAAGACGTACTAGCTGTCATTCGCGGCGAACTGCGTGCGGCAACACTCGATATCTGAAATGCATCCGAATCGACAACGGTGAGTTACATAACCGCAGGTCAAAAATAGGTTGTGCAGATTCGACGAATTCTCTACTCTGGTTTTCAGTGTTACGGGGCAACCTGTGCGCAGAAACTATCCGGACCGACACGAAATGGAGGTGGCAAAAAAATGACGAACTTGATCTCGTATGAAGCGTGCGCAAGCGCAAAGTTCGCTGTTGCCGCCCCCATGCTGCCGCGTGCAGCGGGATGGGCGCAGCATGCGTTCCGCCTGCGCCCTCAAGCAGCAGCAAAGAAAGCAGCTGTCGAGTCCGTGTTCTTAAGCCATCGAGGTATTTCTCGGTAGGACACATCCGTTCACTTACGGCCACGGACCCGCAGCCCCTGCGGACCGTGGCCTTTGTGTTGGATACCCCTCTTTATCCGGTTTCCGACTCGGCTCAGGTTCGCACCCATCGAACCCATATCGTGCGACACAGTTTCGCATCCGAGCACTAGGAGACCGAGTTGTCTGCCCAGACAATCCGCGTGGAATCCGAAAACTCCACCACTGCAGTAACTTCCACCGACGTCACTTCGGCTGCAGTCACGTTCATCGAGGTTGCGTCCACCCGCCGCGACCTGCCGTGCCGGGCATCCAACCCCGATCTCTGGTTCGCCGAAGCTCCGGCCGAACTCGAGCAGGCCAAGGCACTGTGCGCGCAGTGCCCCATCCGTTCCCGTTGTCTCAGTGCGGCTCTCGACCGCGCCGAGCCGTGGGGGGTGTGGGGAGGCGAGATCCTCGATCAGGGGGCCGTCATAGCGCGCAAGAGACCGAGGGGGCGCCCACGCAAGCAACTCGTGTGCGCGTGAGAGCCCTATTCGGCGGAGCCGGTGTCATAGTCGGCGGAGCCGGTGTCATCCAGAACCGGCTCCGCGAACCCTGGCAACCAACGAGTCAGGATTTCCATGTACGGGGCATATGCGTCCAACTGGGCGCATATGCCGACCGAACCGAGAAGAACTCGGAAGATCATCAAATACTCGGCCGGAAGGTTGAGTGCACGGGCCGTTCGGAACTGCGCACTGTTGAAGTCAGTGGCGGTTCCGGCGGCCTTTTGCAGCCACGACCGAGTGAAGTGAAATGACTCGGTCTGGATCGGGTCGGTGAAGGGTCGCAGGTAATCCGCGATCTCCTTGTCGGTCACCGTGCGTCCGGGAATCACGAAACCGTTGGCGCGCAACAACTCCGTCAATTCGTCGAATTGTTCCTCGACAGCCAAGCGCACCATCGTGCCGAGAACCCGTGGCAGTCCGTTCGGGAACGGCGCAGCCGCACCGAAGTCGATGACGCCGAGTCGGCCGTCCTCGAGAAGCATGAAATTGCCGGGGTGCGGGTCGCAGTGGAGCAAGCCGACACGGGCCGGAGACGCGAAGTGGAATTCGGCGAGTAGTGCACCGGCAGCATTGCGCTGCTCCGGCGTTCCACTTTCGATGATTCTGGTCAACGGGGTTGCCGTCATCCATTCGGTCACGACCACTTTCGGCGCGCTCGCCACGACGTGCGGGATCACGAATTGGGGATCGCCGTCGAATTCTTTTGCAAAAGCTCGCTGATTGTTCGCCTCGATCCGATAGTCGAGTTCTTCCTCGGTGCGCGCGGTGAACTCCTCGATCACGGGGCGCACATCGACACCGGGCATGACCGAACCGAAGAGACCGGCAAATCTGCCCAAGGTCTTGAGGTCGGCGCGTAGAGCTTCGTCGGCGCCGGGGTACTGAACTTTCACGGCCACGTCGCGGCCGTCCGCCCAGACCGCACGGTGAACCTGCCCGATGCTTGCCGACGCGGTCGGTTCGTCGTCGAACGACTGGAATCGGTCGCGCCATTTGGTTCCGAGTTGCTGATCGAGCATCTTGTGTACTTGCTTGGTCGGCAGCGGCGGGGCGGCGGCCTGGAGCTTGTTCAGCGACTCGCGGTACGGCTCCGCGAATTCCTCCGGAATCGCCGCCTCCATGACGCTGAGCGCTTGGCCCAGCTTCATCGCGCCGCCCTTGAGTTCGCCCAGCACCGCGAACAGTTGCTCGGCGGCCTTCGCGCTCAATTGCGCGTCGATCTCGCCTTTGTCGCCGCCGGCGAGCTTGCGTCCGAAGCCCATGGCGGCGCGACCGGCCATCCCCAGGGGGATGCTCGCGAGTTTGGCAGTACGGGCAGAACTCTTGCGTGGGATCTCGGACACCACACCATCATGTCTGACTGGGGCGTCCTTTGCCCGAAACAGGTGCCAGGTATTGGCAACTGCAAGATATTTGCCGAGGCCAGCGCCTGGTTGTGATCCGATACGGACGGAGCGCGATCTCGAGCGTCGACGACAGACTCGCCGCATGCGTCGCCGCTGTCTCGGATAATGCGGAGTCGATCTCGGCCAGGGCCAGCGCGACACTTGCATGGATCATCGCCGATTCCGCGTGGCCGGCGCTGCCGAGTAGCTGCGCGGACAGATGAAGCCAATGAGGGTCGAGTTCGGATCGGATGATGTCGGCGCATCGCAGGCAACTCGACTGGCCCGGCACGACAAGAGGACCGATCACGCCGTTGCCGTCGCGGATGCGGACGGAAAGGTGGGGGAGTCCGCAGCGAACGAGATCGCTGACCAGGCGAGGATCAGTGACAACGTCGTCGGCCAGGACCACCAGTTGTTCGTTCCACGTGCGCACGACGTCGGTGTTGCGATACCCGCGCGAGCGACGCGTGCTTACCCCGCCGGTGACCAGGGCGCGCTCGACGGCGTCCGAGAGTGGACCGACACCGTGGATCCGGACGGACACGGTCCTCCTGGCGGCAGTGTGGACGAATCCGGAATCGGTGAGTTGCTCGAGCAACTTCTCCGTCACCGACGTCGAAATCCCGCGCGTCGATGCTTCCCACAGGATGGTCGCGCGGGATCTGGAGCCGTCCATTTTGCGGAGGATCGACTTCACCGCGCGCGCATCGACCCCGACAGGCAGCGTCAGCAGGACGGCACGTCCGGGTGTCCATCCCAGCTGCAGCCGACCGTCCGGGCGCGACAGAACAGCGATCCGCGGGTCCCATCGGGGTCCCGCGGATCGCTGTGACGTGCTGTTCTGTGTGGTGTCGTCTTGCGTGTCACCGGTCATCGTTCGATGCTGGCACGGCGGGCCGTCGGCGAGTCCGCGTCAGTGACAGTTATCCACAGGACGTCAGCATGGCTGAACTGCGAAAATGTGTCGAGAAGGAATTATTTCTCTTCGTCGTCCTCGCGGGTCTTGTCCATCGCTGCCTCGGCCGCACGCTCTTTTGCCTCGACGGCTTCGAGCTGGGCGATCGGGTCGTCGAAATTGCCGGCTTCGCCGCCGCCGAGGACCCGGGCGACAAATCCGTCCGGTGCGTCGAGATCGCTCGAATCGGGCATGAGGTCGGGATGTGACCAGACGCCGTCACGAACGTCCATACCGGCTTCCGCGGTGAGCTTCTGCCACAACCCGGCCGCTTCACGGACCTTGCGAGGACGAAGTTCCAGTCCGACCAGCGTCGCAAAGGTCTGTTCGGCGGGGCCGCCGGTGGCACGGCGACGCCGCAACGTCTCGCTCATCGCGGCAACACCAGGCAGTCGCTCGCCGAGTGCGGCGGTGACGACCGTCTCCACCCAACCCTCGACCAGCGCAAGCAGAGTCTCGAGCCGTTCGAGAGCGGCTTTCTGCTCCGGGGTGTTCTGCGGCTCGAACGTGCCCTGCTGCATCAGTGCTTCGAGCTTGCTCGGATCGGTGAGAGCGGACGGGTCGAGGTCCTTGGCAAATTCTTCCATCGCCGAAAAGTCCATCGTGATCCCGCGGGCGTATTCCTCGACTGTGGCGAGAACACGCTGTCGCAGCCACGGAACGTGACTGTAAAGGCGCTGATGAGCTGCTTCCCGCGCGGCGAGGAACACCAGAACTTCCTGATGCGGCTGTTCGAGACCCTCGCTGAACGCCTGAACCGCAGCGGGGAGAAGGGCCGCGGTGCCCTCTGGTCCGAGGGGCAAGCCGATGTCGGTGGAGGAGAGCACCTCGGTGGACAGTTGGCCGAGTGCCTGGCCCAATTGCGAGCCGAACGCGAGTCCACCCATCTGGCCGAGCATGCCCAGCATCGGGCCCGCCATCTGCTGTGCTTCGGCGGGAAGTCCCTGGACCCACATGCCCGCCACCTTCTCGGCCACCGGATCACAGAGTCGCTTCCACGTGTCGATCGTGTTGTCGAGCCAGTCGTTCGGAGTCCAGGCGAGAGTGCGGCTCGCTCCGGCAGGAAGCGTCGTTGCGGCGTCCAGCCACATCTCGGCCAGATGTGCGGCGTCGGCGATCGCCTTGACATTGCCCTCGGTGATCGGTGTAACCGATCCGATCTGTTGGCGTGCCAGCTTCTTGGCGATGTCGTAGTTCACCGGACCGGAAGTACCGCCCTGGCCCATCGACGAGCCCATCCCGCTCAGCATCTGACCGAACTGGGTGAGCATCTGGCCGAGCTGAGCCGGATCGAATCCCTCACCGCCCGCGCCGAACCCGAACGGCGTGTCACCACCCCCGAACGGATTGCCACCCGCCGCGTTCTTGTCGCGATCGGGATCGTCGTCGGAGTTGGAGAAGCCGAACGGCATATTGCTCATACCTCAACGGTACAAGGCTCGAGCGGTCGGAGTCGCCCTCCGAGTCACGCTGACGGCGAACACGCACGGCGCTCAGGCGGTGCGATCGGTGCTCCGGCGCCTTCGCGCTTTACTCTGGATCAGGTGAATCGACGGATAGTGACGCTCTTGGCCGCACTCGCACCCATCGTCGTGTTGGGAGTCGTCGGAACAATGGTCACTGTTCCTTATGTCGCACTCGGTCCTGGCCCCACCTTCAACACCCTCGGCGACGTCGACGGTAAGCCCGTCGTCGACATCCAGGGGACCGAGGTCGATCCCACCGACGGCAACCTCAACATGACAACGGTGTCGGTTCGCGACGGCCTCAACATTTTCGAAGCGTTCGGACTGTGGGCGAGTGGCAGCAACGGACTCGTCCCTCGCTCGGAGATCTATCCGCCCGAGAAGTCGAAGGAAGAGATTCAGCAGGCCAACACCGCCGACTTCCAGCAGTCCGAGGACAGTGCCGAGTTGGCTGCACTCCACTTTCTCGGTAAGCCGGTGGCACTCACTGTTTCGAAGGTGACCCCGGACGGCCCTGCCGCGGGTGCCCTGCAAGAGGGCGATGTCCTGGTCAAGATCGGCGACACTCCGGTAACCACCATCACCGGCGTTCAGGACACGGTCGGTGCGATCGCACCCGGCACCGCGATCGACGTCACCGTCCTTCGCGAGGGTGTGGAGACCGTTGTGCCGGTCACCGTTGGGGCGCGGCCCAACAAGCCCGAATCGGGTTACCTCGGCGTCACGCCCAACGAGGTCCCGGACGTTCCCTTCACCGTGCAGTTCAACCTTGCCGACATCGGCGGTCCTTCTGCCGGACTGATGTTCACACTGGCGTTGGTGGACAAGCTGACTCCGGGGGAGCTCAACGGCGGAAAGTTCGTGGCCGGAACGGGCACCATCGACTCCGACGGCGAGGTCGGTCCGATCGGCGGTATCAGGTACAAGTTGATCGCCGCCTCCGAAGCCGGTGCTGAGACCTTCCTCGTGCCGGCCCAGAACTGTGACGAGGCGAAACAGAATGCGCCGGACGGGCTTCGACTCGTCAAGGTCGACAACCTGCCCGGCGCAGTGGACTCACTCGAAAGCCTCAACACGGGCGGCGACGCACCCCGCTGCTGAAACCTGCCTTGCCGAAGACAGGCTCGGTCAGTCTTCTTCTTTCAGTCTTCTTCGACCTCGTCGAGCGTCGCGTACAACGCGTGAACCAGGTGAGGTGCAAGACCGTCGTAGGTGAGCAGTTCCAGGTCACCGTACGGATCCGCATCTTCGTCGGGACGCATCTGCAGAAGCGACAGCGAAGGACCGTCACGGAGCACGCCGACGAACAGTCGAGCCTCGCGTCGATCGGGATGCGCGTTGGCCGTCAGTCGCGCGACCTCGTCCGCAGCATGCTGATCGGTCAATACCGGCGCCGTGGCGTGATCGAGATCCGATTCCGCCTCGGGCGGCAGGACGACGATCTCCTGAACCAGGATGCAACCCTGCACCGACTCGGGCCAATGCGTCGTTGCCAGGAACTCGTCGAGTGCCCGTGAACCGCCGATGATGTCCTCGGGAAGCGATTCCTGTTCGATCGGTGTGTATTCGGCGCCCTCGGCGAGTTGGTCGAGCAGTCCGGGTTCGGCCGCGGCGAGCATTTCGGTAGGCACCAACGCGTACAGCTTCGGCGGTTGATCCCAGCCTTCGGCGTCGATGTGGTCGACAACTTCATGAACGCACCGGGCGAGGGCACTCGGTGATCTGCTCATATTCTCTTCACTCACACGTTCATCCTCCCACCTTCTGTCCGGCTCCCTGCTCTCCGTGTTGTCAACCCGTGACCGTTGTTACGTAGAGTGGTCGGAAACGGCCAAGTCCACTCGGGCGTGGCCGCAGTGATCGATGCAATCGGTTGCGACGCCACGGCGTCGCCAAATCTTGGAGCGTGGCACGTGGGCATGCGGCCCCCCGCAGGTTTACCCTCTCTGTCCAGACGCAGTCGAATCTTGTTGGTGGTGGCTGTCGTAGTGGCGGCCTTGCTGCTCGTGGGGCCGCGACTGATCGGCATGTACACGGACTGGTTGTGGTTCGGAGAAGTCGGCTACCGCGGTGTCTTCACCAAGGTTCTGCTGACGCGATTCGTGCTCTTCCTCGTGGTCGGAATTGTCGTCGGAGCCATCGTGTGGCTCGCGATGCTTCTCGCGTACCGAGCGCGTCCGGTGTTCGTCCCGGTCTCCGGACCCAACGATCCGATCGCGCGCTACCGCACGACCGTCATGTCGAGGCTTCGTCTGTTCGGCGTGATCATTCCGGTCGCGATCGGCATTCTCTCCGGTCTCATCGCGCAGGCCAACTGGGTCACGATCCAGTTGTTCCTCAACGGTCAGCCGTTCGGCATCACCGATCCTCAGTTCAACTTGGACGTCGGCTTCTACACGTTCGATCTGCCGTTCTACCGCTTCGTTCTGAATTGGTTGTTCGTCTCGATTCTGCTTGCCTTCGTGGCAAACCTGGTTACCCACTACGTTTTCGGTGGGATCAAGTTGGCCGGGCGCGCTGGGACATTCACGACTGCCGCACGTGTTCAACTGGCTGTCATCGCCGGCACCTTCGTGCTCCTCAAGGCGGTGGCGTACTGGTTCGATCGGTACTCGTTGATGTCGAGTAGTCGTAAGGAACCGACGTTCACCGGTCCGGGCTTCACCGACATCAATGCGGTTCTGCCGGCGAAGCTGATTCTGTTGTCCATTGCGGTCATCTGCGCCTTGGCGTTCTTCGCCTCGATCTTCACGCGGGATCTTCGGATACCGGCCATGGCAGTCGCTCTACTGGTTCTTTCGTCGGTGCTCGTCGGTGCGGTCTACCCGATGATCGTCGAGCAGTTCTCCGTCAAGCCCAATGCGGCGCAGAAGGAGAGCACGTACATCGAACGAAACATCGAAGCGACCCGTCAGGCGTACGGGATCACGGAAGAAAACGTCGACTACGTCGACTATCCGGGAGTTGGCACCAAGCAGCCCCAGGACGTTCCGGCCGACCGGACCACGATCGCGAACACCCGACTGCTGGATCCGACGATCCTGTCGCCGACGTTCACCGCTCAGCGTCAGCTCAAGAACTTCTACGGGTTCCCGCAGACGCTCAACGTCGACCGCTACGAACAGGACGGCCAGCTGCGCGACTTCGTTGTCGCAGCGCGTGAGCTGTCGCCGAACAACCTTTCCGGGAACCAGACGGACTGGATCAACAAGCACACGGTCTACACGCACGGCAACGGTTTCGTCGCGGCCCAGGCGAACGAAGTCACGGCCGTGCAGGGCGACAGTCAGAACAACACCGGTGGTTACCCGATCTACTCGGTCAGCGACCTGACGACCACGCCCGAGAACGAGAACCTCAAGGTGGACAATCCGCGGTCGTACTACGGCGAGGTGATCAGCCAGTCGGACGCCGATTACTCGATCGTCGGTTCCGTCGACGGCGAGGGACCTCGTGAGTACGACACCGACACCTCGAAGTACACCTACACCGGTTCGGGTGGTGTCTCGATCGGCAACTGGTTCAACCGTCTTGCATTCGCGGCGAAGTACACCGAGCGCAACATCTTGTTCTCGAGTGCAATCGGCTCGAACTCGAAGATCATCTTCAAGCGTGATCCGAAGGAAAGGGTCGAGGAGGTCGCGCCTTGGCTGACGACCGACGGCGCTGCCTACCCCGCAGTGGTCGACGGCAAGATGCAGTGGATCATCGACGGCTACACCACCGCCCAGGACTACCCGTACGCGCAGCGCAGTTCGCTCGACGGGTTGGTCGAGGACAGTATCGACCAGACAACCGGGCGCCTCATTCCGCGTCAGGAGTTCTCCTACATCCGTAACTCCGTGAAGGCCACGGTCGACGCCTACGACGGCACGGTCACGCTCTACCAGGTCGACGAGCAGGATCCGGTTCTGAAGGCGTGGATGGGAGTCTTCCCGAACACGGTGAAGCCGAAGAGCGAAATCTCGGACGACCTGCAGGCACACTTCCGCTACCCGGAAGACATGTTCAAGGTTCAGCGAGAGATGCTGGCGAAGTACCACGTCGACGATCCGAGTGAGTTCTTCACCAACAACGCGTTCTGGTCAGTTCCGAGCGATCCGACGATCGACACGTCGGCCAACCAACCGCCGTACTACGTGCTGGTGGGCGACAAGGACACCGCGAAGGCGGATTTCCGTCTGACCAGTCCGATGGTCGGGTTCAGTCGTGAGTTGCTGTCGGCCTACATCTCGGTGGCGAACGACAAGGAGAACTACGGCAAGTTCACGGTGCTGCAGTTGCCGACCGATACGCAGACTCAGGGTCCACAGCAGGCTCAGTCTGCGATGACGTCGGATTCGCGTGTTGCTTCGGAAGTGTCACTGCTCAAGCAGTCGAACAAGATTCAGTACGGAAACTTGCTGACTCTGCCGATTGCCGAGGGTGGAATCCTCTATGTCGAGCCTTTGTACTCGCAGCGAAACTCGCAGAACGCGTTCCCTCAGTTGGCGCGTGTACTGGTGAGCTTCAGCGACACCAACGGCATTCGGATCGGTTATGCACCGACCGTCTCCGAGGCGATCAGTCAGATTTGGCCGGGCGCAGGTTCGGCAGCGACTGTCACCCAGCCGGCACCCGATCCGGATACCGGAGCGCAACCGGAAACGCCGACAACTCCGACGGCACCGGCCCCGCCGGCTTCTTCGGATGACGTCACGAAGGCGCTGGCCGAGGTCAATTCGGCAATGGCGGCATTGAAGTCGGCGCAACAGAGCGGTGACTTCACCAGCTACGGTGCTGCGCTCGACCGCCTGCAGAAGGCTGTTGACGCGTACCAGGCGCTGCCGCGGTAAGCGGCGTCAGTTCATGAACAGCAGAAGGCCCACCATCCGATCGGATGGTGGGCCTTCTTGTGTGCTCAGGTGAAGCTGTATGAGCTGAATCAGCGCAGTGCTGCAACGATCGGTGCGTTGGCATCGGAGAGCTGCTGGAACTGTGCGGCGAATCCGTACTGGCCGGCGAGGTCACGAGCGGTGTCGTAAGCCTGCTGTGCGGCGGGCTTGAGCTCGGCCGGGATTTCGACGGCGGGAGCAACTGCGGGTGCCTCGGCGACGGGAGCCGGTGCTGCGGCGGGAGCCTCTTCGACTGCCGGCTCGCTTGCGACGGTCAGACGCTGGCCGCAGACGGGCCATGCGCCGGGGCCCTGGCTCTGCAGGGTGTTCTCGGCGACGCGGATCTGCTCTTCCTTGGAAGCGTTGGCGGGCGAGCCGGTGCCACCGTTGGCGGTCCAGGTGCTCTGCGAGAACTGCAGGCCGCCGTAGTAGCCGTTTCCGGTGTTGATGTTCCAGTCGCCACCGCTCTCGCACTGTGCGACGCCGTCCCAGTTGTGGGTGGCTGCGGAAGCGGTGCCGGTGCTCATGGTGAGGGGCACTGCGACAAGTGCGCCGGCTACTGCCAATGTGCCGAATGCACGCTTGCTGATGCTGGTGTACGTCATGTCGGGGTAAATCCTCTCCGCGCTTGCTGACATCGGCGGGCCTGCGGGTCGGCGATGATGCTGACTTTCCCGGGCGCTTGTCTCTCCGTGTCTCTGCCCCTCGAAGGTTTCGGGGGTTCCGATCCCGCGGGGCAGAGTGGAGCAGCGGCGGGTCGGCGTTCGCCCGGTTGATTCGGGCCGGGACCGACCGTACGGGAGCGCTGAACGAGGGTCGATTCGCGATTTTCCGGACCACCTGGTCTTCTCCCATCCAGGATTTTCGGCGTTTGTGCTGGTAGAGCCTTCCCGATGCCGTTTCGAGGTACGTTCGTTACATGCTTGTTATGTGTTGATGCTCACGGGCATTTTGTGAACCCAGTCACCCGATTCTTCGACTTTCAGGCGTGTATTTCGCTCCAGCGCAGGCGATTTGCGTTCCGTTCATCTGCTCGTGTAACTTTGTCAATGCATCGCGGGGTGGAGCAGCTCGGTAGCTCGCTGGGCTCATAACCCAGAGGTCGCAGGTTCAAATCCTGTCCCCGCTACTAGAAAAGGACCGCCGCACTGGATTCCAGTGCGGCGGTCCTTTTTGTGCGCAGCCGTCGTAGGGTGGCGACGTGCGACTCTCGAAGATTCTTTTGGCGATGGCGGTGACTACTTCGCTGGTGGCCACCGCTCTGGCGTTCTCGGCAGGAAGCGCTGCCGCCGGTGGGCGGATCACCGATGCGAAGCGCGTGGTCTTCATCGTTCCAGGGCAGCAGCTCTACAACTCAGGAGAAACGCACCAGGCGACCTACCGCGCCCTCGCCGAGGCACTGAGCGCTGCGGGCTACGAGACACACTTCGTCGACGCACCCGGCAAGATGATTGCGGCCGACGCCGAGCTGATTGCCGATTCGATTCGCTCCTACGCTGCCGGCGCTGACTCCGTCGGGGTGATCGCGCACAGTGCGGGTGGACTGAGCTCCCGGTACTACGCGAAGTTCCTCGGTGCCTCCGAAGTAGTGGATTCATTCGTCGCCATCGGTGCTCCGCAGTACGGTAGCCCCGGTGGCTGCGTACAAGGCCCTGCCGACGGTTACGACACCTGCATGTTCTCCGAAGTTCTCACCAAGCTCAATGCCGGTGAGGACACTCCTGGATCTGCCTACTATTCGGTGGTGCAGAGCTCAGGCGAGTGGGCGGACGGTCGGTTGGACGGGGGCCAGTGCCGGGTGTACGTCGATGGCGTTCCCGGGGCCGGAACCGGAGCAGACCATCTCACCGAGCTCGAGCATCCAGAGGTCATCTCGGGAGCGATCAGCGCTTTGGGGCGCGACTGTGTCGGTACGTTCGTGGACGAGAACGACGGCGACATCACCTGGCCTGACACGTTGTTCCCGTCATTTCGGTAAAGCTTCAGGTCCGGGTTGTTCGGACGAGTAGCCCGGCTACGTGTGCGCTCGCGGCAGTTCTGGCCCCCAAGGCGTCACCCGATTCGATGGCCGCGACTATACGAGCGTGCTCGGTGACGGCGATCCGCCGATTGAGCTCGAGGCTCCACATGTCCGAACGGTAGAGATGTGACTGTCCGTCGAGACGATGTAGGGCTTCACTGAGCGGGTGATTGCATGCAGTCTCACGAATCAAGGTGTGGAACTCGAGGTCCAGCGTCGAATCGCGACGCTGATCCGGCGGGCTCTCGAGAAGTTCGCGTTGCACCTGCACCATCTTGTTCAGCTGTGACACGGTTTCATGCGTGGCATTGGCCGTCGCGTTGAACGCCGCGAGACCGTCGAGTACCTCACGCACCTCGAAGACCGCGCGCAGAGACTCTGCGTCCAGCGAATCGACTTTTGCACCCGCATTTCGGGTGTGGACCGCGATGCCCTCGTAGATCAACTGCTGCACGGCCTCGCGGACCGGCGTTCGACTGACATTGAGCTTGCTCGCCAGCGCGGGAACACTCAGTGGTGTCCCCGGCGCCAGCTCTCCCGAAAAGATCAGTTCGCGAAGCGTCTCGTGCACGGACTCGGTGAGCAAAGCTCGTTCGGTGGTGGTCATCTTGTCCTCACTTCGATCCTGCACGATATCGACGGTACCCGGGAGCGCTATCCGGCGGCGCGCACCCGGTCAGCGCTGCGACTGTCGACGTCGGGCGCCGTCGCGCCTTTCAGTCCGGCCACTTTGGCCGCGATGTTCTCGGCGATCGTGATCGGCGGGTATCCCACCTCGCCCGGTTCGAGAGTCCCTGGCAGTGCTTCGATGACGGCGTCGTAGTTTCCGTCGAAAAAGAATGCGGCAGAGCGACGTCGGATGATCTGACCATCGACGATAGGTGGGTCGACTCGGTGCACTGTCGAGCGCCATCGGTCGTTCGTCCATCGTGCCATTGCGTCGCCGAGGTTGATCAAGAGTGCGCCGTCGGCAGGTTGGACGTCGTGCCATACGCCATCGGCACTCAGAACTTGAAGGCCCGGAACTTGATCTGCCCACAGGATGGTCAAGATTCCGAAGTCGGTGTGAGCGCCCATTCCCGTCATGTCGCCGGAGATGCGGATCTCGCCCTCAGGCAGTGCGTAGTTGTTCATCTTCATCGCGTCGATCGAATGGTCGAGCATCGAATCGAAGTACTCGGGCGGCAATCCGAGGGCGTCGGTAAAGGCGCACATCAGGATTCGTGCCAAGCCCTGGGCATGACGGAAATACTCTTCGATCGCCGGTCGGAATCCGGGCGCGGCCTTGGGCCAAGTGTTGGCAGCGTAGCTGGACTCGGGTAGGTCGACGCCCGGATAGTCGCTCACCTCTGTGCCCACGACTATTGCTTCGTAGAAATCGTTCATCTGGTTCGCAGCGGCGACGCCCAGGCTCATGCTGAGTGATTCCGACTTCGGTGGCGAGTAGCCACGGTTCTCGGACGAGGGACGGCGATAGTTGTTCTTCACCGTCAGTGGGAGAGCAAAGAACTCGTCGAGAGCGTCGGCCAGTCCGTCGGTCGCCGATCGTGGAATGCTGTGTCCGACAATCTGTATGAATCCGACCTCCCGGCACGCGCGATCGAGTTGAGCTGCCACTTCCGCACAGGCAGTGCTGTTGGTGGCGTTTGCAGCCGATGCCTCGCCGGTGAGGTACGGGCTGATATCGATCGTGGGGATTTCGAAGGCGGGAATTTCGTGGGTCATTTAAAGTCCTTGCGGCCGGACGTGTGCCACTTACCGACGAGCACACGTGAGAGGAATCCAAAGGCAGAGAAGACGAGGACGCCGAACACCGACGCGATCACGATCGCGGCGATCAGATCCTCGGACTGAAGGCGGCTTCGGTAGACGTCGAGCAGGGTCCCGATCCCGGGTTGTCCTTTGGCGAAGAACATGTCGCCGATGATGGCACCGACGACAACAAGGCCGGAGGCGGTGCGGATGCCGGTGAGAATGGCCGGCATTGCCGCTCGCAGTTCGAGTTTCACCAGTCGATCCCAACGCGAGGCGCGGCCGAGGGTGAAGAGTTCGTGCAGTCCGCGATCGACCGATTGCAACCCGAAGTGTGTGTTGGTGATGATCGGGAAGGCTGCGATGAGAACGCAAACCAGGGTGCGCGCGGTCATGCCGTAGCCGAACCAGAGCCCGATGAGGGGGACGATGGCGAGGATGGGAATGACCTGCAGCACAACGGCATATGGATAGACGATCCGCTCGATCCACTTGGCCTGGCTCATCAGCACGCCGGTTCCGACGCCGACTGCCACCGCGACGACGAAGCCGACCAGCGCAACCTGTGCCGTCACTGCGAGGGCTTCGAGCATGGGAGAGAGGTGTTTCCAGTCGAGTAGCGACTTCGTCAGTACTTGACTCGGCGGCGGAAGGAGAAATCGACGTTCCGGGGAGAGAACGAGGTAGCTGACGATCGACCACGCTGCGACCGCGCCGGCAAGTGAGAGCAGCGGATAGAGCAGGAAGGTGCCGAGCGCTCTCATTCGAGAGGGCCGTCCGGACTGTGCCTGTGCTTGCGCCGTGGTCGCAGAATCAGTACGAACGGCGGTATTGCGTACGGTGGTGCCCTGTTGTACTGCAAGGACTTCGGTCATCGTGAGCTCCCATGGAGGCTGGCCGAGATCTCGGCGACGTGTTCGGTGTATCGGGCGTCGTAGCGCAGTTCCGGGCTACGCGGGTACGGGAAATCGATGTCCACGACCGAATGTATTCGTCCAGGCCTGGCGGTCATGACGACCACCTTGTTCGCGAGGTACACGGCCTCGGATACCGAGTGCGTGATGAACATCGAGGTGAACCCTTTGTCGGTGTAGAGCCTTTGGAGCTCTACCTGCATCTCCAGTCGTGTCATCTCGTCGAGCGCACCAAAAGGTTCGTCGAGCAGCATCACAGCGGGTGCGAGGGTGAGCGCACGCGCCAACGAGACACGCATCTTCATTCCGCCTGACAACGCATTGGGCAGTTGTTTCGCAAAGTCCGCAAGGCCGACTGCGCGGATTGCCTCGTCGGCGCGCAACTTTCGCGCTGCTTTGTCGCCGCCACCGAGTTCAGCCGATAATTCGACGTTGGCCTGCACGGTTCGCCAGGGGAGGAGAGTCGGCTCCTGGAAGATGAAGCCAACTGATTCGGTGTCGAGGGCAACCGCACCACTGGTCGGTCGCTCGAGGCCGGCCGCCATGCGCAACAAAGTCGACTTGCCACAGCCTGAGGGTCCGACCACGGCGACGAAGTCTCCTCGCTCCACGTCCAGATCGATGCCGTCCAGCGCGACAGTGCCGGTATCGAACTTCTTGACGACATCGGAAAAGACCATCTGCATCGGCGCGGTGAGCTTGCGAGCGTCGGCATCCTGCATCGTGTTCGCGAGTTCCATCTGAGCCTCCGGTTCGGTAATGCATGCAAAAGTTCTTCAAGATGTAGGAACGATCTTGAATTGCATGTATGTCGCTTAGATTGCTGAATGTAAATGTGAGGTGACATTGCAGGTCAAGCGAGAATCCTGGCGCGCGTTACCTGATGGAAACAACGAGGCGATTGCATGTAATCCACGTGCTGCAGAGTGTGCTCATCGGATCACCCTTCTTGGTTCGCCCACATCCCAATTGTTTTCACGAAGGAGACGCTGTGTATTCAAATCGCAAGGTGCATTCCAATCGCAGAAGTGTGGGAGCGGCGGGCGCGGCACTGGCCATGTGTGCAGCCATCGGATTGACTGCGTGCAGCTCCAGTGAGGCTGAGACGGCGAAAGCGGAATCTCTCGAACCAGCTGCCGAGGCGCAGAACCTTGCGGGTCTCTGTCCGGAAAACATTGTGGTTCAACTCCAATGGCAGCCACAGTCGGATATGGGAGCGCTCTTCGAGATGCTCGGTCCCGGCTATTCGGTCGACACCGACGACAAGTCCGTCAGTGGGACTCTTGTCGCCGGAGGGAAGGACACCGGAGTCGACCTGACCTTGCGGGCCGGGGGACCGGCAATCGGGTTCCAATCCGTCAGCTCCCAGATGTACGTCGACGATTCCATCACTCTCGGCTTGGTGCACGGGGATCAGGTGATCGCGGCAGCGGCAAGTCAGCCCGTTGTGGCCGTCACGCCATTGCTCAAATACAGCCCGGCAATCCTCATGTGGGACAAAGAGTCTCATCCGGACTGGACGAGTGTTGCCGATATCGGCAAGTCCGACGCGAGTGTCGTCGTTTCCAAGGAACAACTCTTTCCGCAGTGGCTCGTGGCGAAAGGACTACTGAAGCAGTCTCAGCTCGACACGAGCTACGACGGAGCTCCCTCGCGATTTGTCGGTGACCCGACCATCGCTCAGCAAGGATTCGCGAATTCGGAACCGTACACGTACGCGAAGGAGACGCCGGCGTGGGACAAGCCGGTTTCCTATGACCTGCTGAAAGATTCGGGTTTCGACATCTACGCGTCCAATGTTTCCGTTCGTGCCGACAAGGTCGAGACACTCTCGCCGTGTTTGAGCAAGCTGGTTCCGATCATTCAGCAGGCCACCGCGGACTACATCACTGCGCCGGATGCGGCGAATGCTGCCATTGTCGACGTCGTCTCGCAGGACGTGTCGTTCTCTCCCTACACCGAGGGCGAAGCAGCGTTCAGTGCCCAGCTCCTGAAGGAGAAAGGCCTGATTGCGAACGAGGCAGACGGATCCGTCGGCACGTTCGACATGACGCGGGTCGCTCACACCGTCGAAGAACTGAAGCCCATCCTGAACTCCGGGGGTGCGGCGATACCGCAGTCACTGACTGCTGAAGAGATCTACACCGACAAATTCACCGATCGGTCCATCGGAATCCGCTGAAGGAGCTGACAGCAAATGACGTACGACATGACAGAACTCAACCGCGAGACCCGCATGGGTGGCCTGGGTACGGAGACCACCGACCGCGAGGTCCGAAGAATCGATCTCTCGGATTTCGAGAACCGGCGCAGCGAGATCGCCGAGGAGTTGTGGTCGGCAGCGACCGACATCGGATTTTTCCAAATCGTCAATCACGGAATCGATCTGGACCAGGTCCGCGAGGCTTTCGCGGCGGCCGAGCGATTCTTTGCACTGCCCACCGAGGTCAAAGCGCAGTATCCGCTCAAGAAGGGTTTCAACTCAGGCTGGGAGAGCATGACGCAGGTGCGTCCCTCCATCGGAACACCTGATCAGAAAGAGTCCTACCAGGTGACCCGCCCGCATATGGGTGATCTGTGGCCCAATGCAGACGAATTGGGTGGATTCCGCGAAACGATCCTGGACTTCGAAGCCAAGTGCTGGGGCATTGCGATGGACCTGTTGTCGTGCTTCGCCGAGAAGCTGGGATTCGAACGAGACTTCTTCACCAGGGCACATGACCCGTCGGTGGCCACCTACCAGAGCACACTGCGACTACTCCACTACTTCCCCCTTGCCGCCGACGCAGATGTCGAAGGGATGTGGCGTGCCGGAGCGCACACCGATTTCGATTGCCTGACATTGCTTTTCCAGCGTGACGGTCAGGGCGGGTTGCAACTGTGCCCGGGCAAGGAGATGGACACCCAGGAATGGACGTCGGTGGTGCCGGCCGAGGAAGCGATCACCTGCAACATCGGCGACATGCTGATGAGATGGAGTGATGATGTCCTGCCGTCGAACTTCCACCGGGTCAAGAGTCCCGGAGTCACCGACTATCGGGGAGCCCGCTACAGCCTCGCGTTCTTCGCTCAGGCGAACCGCGACGTGACCATCGAGGGGCCGGCGGGCAAGTACCCGCCGATCACTGCCGAGGACTACATCGACCAGCGAGTACGCGCGAACTTCGCGCGTTGATCCGTATCCGTTCCGTCACACACTTTCAGGAGAACTGGCGATGACTACCGCGCCCAAGAACATGACCGACGCGATCATCCGGGACGTGACGTTGTACAGCGGCGGGCAATGGCTGACCGGCCGCGACGTCGTCGTCTCGAATGGGGTGGTCGAATCGATCGAGAAGTCGACCGGCACCGCCACACCTGGAAGTGTGGACGGATCGGGGGCGTATCTGATCCCTGGGTTCGTCAACACCCATACGCACCTTCAGCAGTCACTGATGCGTGGGATCGCCGAAGGGACACCGCTTCTCGAATGGCTACTCGCGGTCGCAGAAGAGTCGGTTCAGATCACTCCCGAGCGCGCATACACGGCCACTGTCGCAGCCTCGCTGGAGGCATTGCGCAGCGGTACGACGACCCTGGTCGAACACATGTGGCCGCACCCGTCCAGCGAGGTTCACGATGCCGTGATCCGGGCGTTGCACGACACCGGGATTCGTGCGGTGCTGGGACGCGGAACCGCAGACCGGGCGGACAAGACGAGGAAGTGGGGCTTCGATCCGCGGCTCATGCAACCACTCGGAGATGTTCTCGCACATACGGATCAGATGATGCGCGACGTCGTCGGTTCCCGCATTGACCTGGCAGTCGCGGTACCCAACCCACGTTCGCTGACCCCGGACGGGATGTCGGAAGTGCGTGAGTTCGCGCAGGCTCGCGATCTGACGGTCTCGATTCACCTGCTCGAGACGCAGACCGACAACACGATGTGTACCGAACACGCGGGCATGAACGCGGTCGACTACCTGGATTCCCATGGGTTCTTGTGGGACCGGGTGCTGGCGGTCCACTGCGTCGAACTCGACGACCGTGGTCAGAAGGTGCTGGCGGAGCGCGGCGTCGGAGTGTCGTACAACCCCGTCAGCAACATGCGCCTCGGTAGCGGAATCGCGCCCGTCCCGAGTTTCCTCGACGCGGGGATCGCGGTGGGGTTGGGTGTGGACGGCGCAGCCAGCAACGACACTCAGGACATGCTCGAGACGCTGCGCACCGGCGCCTACGTGCAGCGAGCCGCGCGCGGCCGCGCCGACCTGTTCGGCTTCGAAGCCATGATCGACATCGCATCCGGCGGTGCAAACGCAGCACTCGGTCTGCCGGCCAGGTCTGGCGGGATCTCCGTGGGCGATCCCGCCGACCTCACCATGATTCGGTTCGAACGCGACTTCGGTTGCCTCCCGGTGCGAGATCCGGGCGCGTCCATTCTCACGACGGGCAGTCGTCAGATCGTGGACACGGTGTTGGTTGCGGGCGAGGTCGTGCTCCGCGACGGGCACTCCACTCGCGTCGACGAGGCGGAATTGATCCGGACGCTCAGCGCTTTGTGACTGTGCTCAGTCTTCGCTGATCTCCATCTCGATCAGGACGCGGCGCAACAGCTTTCCGGTGGCGTTGCGGGGAAGTTCGTCGATGAAGACGATCTCGCGGGGAACCTTGTAGCGCGCGAGATTCGACCGGACGTGATCCTTCAGCTCGTCGGAGTTCTGGTCGGCGCCGTGGGCGACGACGACAAACGCTCGCAGGCGGTGCCCGAAGTCGGCGTCCTCGACTCCGATGACTGCCGCTTCCAAGACGTCCTCGCGATCGGCGAGCAGGTTCTCGACTTCGAGCGGGTAGACGTTCTCGCCACCGGAGACGATCATGTCGTCGTCGCGGCCGTCGACGAAGAGGAGGCCGTTGGCGTCGAAGTGTCCGACGTCGCCGGTCGAGAGAAGTCCGTCGATACGTTCCTTGTCACGCCCGTCGGTGTATCCCTCGAAGCTCAGCCCGCTGGCGACGAAGATTCTGCCGATCGTGTGTGGGGTGGTGATCTTCTTGTTGTTCTCGTCGAACAGTTCGACGTGACAGGTCACCGGCGCGCGGCCCGCGGTTCCCGGCGCAATGGTCAGATCCTCGGGAGTCGCGACTGTGGCCACCGCGACCTCGGTGGATCCGTACAGGTTGTAGAGGACGTAGCCGAACGAGGCCGTGACTCGCTTGCACAGGTCGGGTGAGAGTGACGAACCTGCCGAGAAGATGATCTTCAGGTTCGACGTGTCGTACTTGGACAGCACGTCGGGACCGAGGTCGATGATGCGAGTGAGCATCGTCGGGACCACGACCAGACTGTCGCACTTGTATTGTGCGACAAGTTTGATCGTGTTCTCCGGGTCGAACTTTCGATGCATGACGACGGTCTGGCCGAGCGCCAACGCGAGAGCGAACTGCGAAACGCCGGTTCCGTGGAAGGCAGGGGCCGCCATCATCATGGTCTGTCCGCGGCGCAACGGCACGCGGTCGAGGAACTGCGCCGACGCGAGAGGGGAGGTGTGGCCACGCGGCGCACCCTTGGGAGTTCCCGTTGTGCCGCTGGTGAGGAGGACGAAGCCACCGTTCTTCTCGGGTGCCGGCACCGACGACGTGGTGCGTCCGGCGATGGCCTCGTCGAGAGTAGCTGCCGTGGAACCGTCCGCGGCCGTGCCCTCTGGCCAGGAACGATAGACGACGACGTCGTCCGGCAAGGCATCGGCGATGTCAGCGAACTCGTCGTCGTAGACGAAGGCGACCACCTTCTCACGCGCGGCGACGTCCACGAGTTGGGGCCGAGCGAAGCCCGTGTTCATGAGAACGAGCTTCGTTCCGTTCTTCGCTGCCGCCAGCATGGTCAGGACCAAGCCTCGATGGTTACGGCACATCGCACCCATGACGGAGTCGGACGTGATGCCGTCGGCCTGCCACGCCCGGACCAACGCGTTGCTCTGACGCTCTAGCTCGGCATAGGTGATGGGTCCGCGCTCGTCGATGATCGCCACCGCGTCGTAGCCGTTCTCGGCGTGTGCATGGACCGGCCCGGCAAAGGGTCCGTACTTGTCCACGGCTGCAATGGATTTGAGCCCGCGATCAAGGCGAGGGAACGGGACGAGTCCGGCTCGGAACATGACCCCCGCCGCGCCGATGGTGTCAGTGACCTTGGTGACCAATCCGGGCATACGTGAACCTCTTCCGAGCGTCGTTGTAGGACTGATTACACACTAATGGGCAATCAGGTTTCGGTGGTGAAGTTTCACGATGGCGACCGAGCAGTCCGCCCCGCCACCTCGAAAGGTGGCGGGGCGGAGTGTTTCGGGATCGGGTCTGTGCGACCGTCACTTCAGTGCGACCGTCACTTCAGGTCGACCGTCACTTCAGTTCGGCGGACGACTTTCCGAGCAGGCGGCGTGCGACGATCAGCTGCTGGATCTGCTGGGTGCCCTCGAAGATGTCGAGAATCTTCGAGTCGCGGCCCCACTTCTCGAGCAACGGGCGCTGCGAGTAGCCGTAGGTTCCGGCCAACTCGACTGCCTTGAGCGTCACGTCGGTGCCGGTGCGGCCGGCCTTCGCCTTGGACATGGACGCTTCGAGCGAGTTCGGCTTCTTGTTGTCCGCCATCCACGCCGCGCGCAGAGACAGCAGGTACGCGGCCTCCCAGTCGGCTTCCAAACGGATGAACTCGGCTGCAGCTGCATGCTGGTTGTAGACCGGTGTGTCGTAGGAGATCTCGACACCGGCTTCGGTCAGGATGCCGCGCAGTTCTTCGAGAGCCGCGCGTCCGACGCCGACGGCCATGGCTGCAACGAGGGGCCGGGTGTTGTCGAACGTCTGCATGACGCCGGCAAAGCCCTGCTCGACGTTGACCTCCGGGCTGCCGAGGATGTTGTCCGCGGGAATGCGGCAATCCTGGAGCAGGAGTACTGCGGTGTCGGAGGCCTTGATGCCCAGCTTGTGCTCGAGGCGAGCAACGCTCAGGCCCGGTGCGTCACGCGGAACGACGAACGACTTGATGGCCGCTCGGCCCTTCGACTTGTCGACCGACGCCCACACGACGATGTGCGTCGAACGCTCACCGGCGGTGACGAAGATCTTCTCGCCGTTGAGAACCCACTCGTCGCCGTCGAGAACGGCGGTGGTGGTCACTGCGGCGGAGTCGGAACCGAAGCTCGGTTCGGTGATGGCCATCGAGGCCCACACCTTGCCGAAACGTTCGAGCTGTTCGTCGGTGGACACTGCGGCGATCGCGGCGTTGCCGAGCCCCTGGTAGGGGATCGAGAGCATGAGTCCGACGTCGCCCCAAGATGTTTCGAGCGAGTTGAGGAGCGCAGACATGTTGCCGCCGTTGGCGTTGCCACCCTTGGCGCTCGCGTCGGACCGTCCGCCGCTGGCACCGCCGATGTCTCCACCGGAATCGGAGAGGCCTTCGACCATGGCGGCCATGGTGTCGAGCTCGACGGGATACTCGTGCTCAGCGAGATCGTACTTACGTGAAATGGGTCGGAAGATCTGCGCCGCGACCTGATGTGCCTGGTTCGCTGATGCTTTGAGCTTCTTGGGAAGTTCGAGGTTGATCATCGTGGTTCTCCTGGAAGTTCAGCGGCGTCAGATGAGGACGATGCCCTCGGCAACGCCGATGGCACGGAGGTCGCGGTACCAGCGCTCGACCGGGTGTTCCTTGGTGAACCCGTGTCCACCGAGGAGTTGCACACCGTCGAGGCCGATCTGCATGCCCTTCTCGGAAGCCAGCTTCCGGGCCAGAGCGGATTCGCGAGCGAAGGACAAGCCCTGCTCGGCGCGTGAAGCGCCGCGAAGCGTGACCAGACGCAGTCCGTCGAGTTCGATGCCGATGTTGGCGACCATGAAGGCAACCGCCTGGCGGTGGCTGATCGGCTCGCCGAACGCTTCGCGCTCGTTGACGTACGGAATCACGTAGTCGAGAACTGCCTGGCTGGTGCCGACGGCCATGGACGCCCAACCGAGGCGAGCCAGGCGAATCGCGTCGGCGTATTCGGCCTTGCGCTGCTCGGCGTCACCGTCGCCGAGCAGTGCGGACTCCGACACAGCGACGTCGGTGAGGATCAGGCGACCCAGGCCGGCGGCGCGCAGACCCATGCTGGGATCTGCTTCGACGACGAGTCCCTTGGTGTCGGATTCGACGATGAAGAAGGACGGCTTGCCGTCGAGTTCCGCGGCGATGACGAAGAGTTCGGACGTAGCCGCGGCGGGCACCAAGCTCTTGACGCCGTTGAGCTTGTAGCCGCTGGGGGAGCGCACTGCCTTGGTCTGCAGGGCAAACGGATCGAACAGTGCGCGTGGTTCGTTGACCACCACTGCTGCGCCGGGGACCTGCTCGCCGGTGAAGGCCGGAAGGTAGGTCTTCTGCTGCGCGTCGGTGCCCCACTGCGTCAGTGCAACTGCAACACCGCTCGGTGCGAGGATCGGAAGTGCAAGTCCCATGTCTCCGTGCGCAAGTGCCTCGGCAACAAGAGAATTGGTGACTGCGCCGCGATCGGCGGCTGCTCCGTCGAGTTCTTCGGGAACGTTGATCAGCGTGATACCGAGCTCGGCCGCGCGCTTGGAGAGATCGGCGGGGGCCTGAGCTGCGCCGTCGGCGTCGTAGGCCGCGGGACGCAGGATTTCGGCCGCGAACTCACGCACCGTCTCGACGATCATCTTCTGGTCGTCGTCCGGGGTGAGATCGAAGTAGTCGGCGTTCTTGCTCGGGTTGTCGGGCAGGCGCTTGGGTGCGCTGTTGCCCGAGACCTTCTGGAATCCTCGAGTGGCGGCACCCAGGGTTTTGAAGCCCGTCTTGGTGCCCTCGTAGGTCACGCGATCGATGGTCTGACGCAGATTGAACTTCTCGGCCAGTTCCGAACCGGTGATCTTGGTAAGCACACGCATGGCTGCGCCCATGGCGTCGCGTTTGATCGGGTTCAGGCCGACGGCGGACGTGTCGCGGGGCGCACCCTTGGCGCCGCCGCGCTGCGCGCCCGATTCGCTGCGCTGAGCGCTCTTGTCGGGGGCAACACTGTCTTGCTTGGTCATGATCACCAGCTGTTTCTCGGTGTTGGGGCGTTGGACGATTTTTATCTTACTCATCAGTAAGGTCTGTTGTCGAGAAACCGCGAAATGATGCGCGTCATAGGCTCGAGGGGTGAGCCGGACAGAGGTGCCAGATCGGATACAGCGATATATGCGCTACGCGCCGTTGGTGGTGGTCCCGTGCCTGTTGATCGCCAGCACGTATCCGGGGGAGTATCGAGTTCCCGTCACCTACTGGATGCTGTCGATGCTGTCGGCGCTCGCCTTCGTCGCCGGCCGTCGATGGCCGGTCTTCGCGTCCCTGGCCATCTCGGCGCTCGCCGTTCCGATGTTCGTCGCCGACGCCTGGGGGCTGTCCGAACTTGTTCCGTATCTCGGGGCTGTCGCCGTCGTCGACGTCACGATGCGGGCCGAGCGCAGAGAAATGGTTGCCGTATCGGCAGCAGGATGGTGCGGTTCGGTGCTCGCGGGGATCTGGTTCGAATCTCACGAAGCATTCTTCTCGGTCACCACGGCTGTGAAAGTGCTTGCGTACGTGGGGTTGCCACTGCTGCTCGGACTGTATCTGCGCTCGCAGCGTGAATTGGCCGCGAACAATCTTGCGCAGACCCGCGCTGCGGAGCGCAGTGCGCTCGCCCGCGAACTGCACGACCTGGTTGCACACCACATGGCATCGATCGTCCTGAGAATCGGCGTGGCTCAACATGTCTTGGCGCCCCAGGACGAGGCCGTGCGTGAGGTCCTCGCGGATGTGCGTGCGACGGCGTCGGATGCGTTGGCCGATATCCGTCGGCTTCTGGTCGCACTTCGTGATCCTTCGCTCGGTGAGGTCGCTCTGGTCGAGCCGGATGCCGTCGACGCGGAAATCGGTGCGGCGATAGATCGTGTGCGTGCGGCAGGTTTCGAGGTGCAGTCGGTTTTCGATACCCAGGAGAATGTCGAGTCAGGCGCAGCCGATCTCGACGCGATCGGGAGGCTGACGTTGTTGCGGGTGATTCAAGAATCACTGACCAACGTCATGAAGCATGGCGACAAGAAGGGGCTGGTATCGGTCTCGGTCGGTCGCGACGACAACCGGGTGCATGTCAGGGTTGTCAACGACGTCGAGGGATCGCCCCGGAATGCAGGTCATGGCCTGGTGGGTATGCAGGAGCGCGCGGAGTTGGTCGGCGGCGAGATGACCGCCGGCACGAACAGTGACGGGAAATGGGAAGTGCACGTGAGTATTCCACTGGTTGTCTCGGGCGGTGTCTCGTGATCAGCGTGCTGATCGTCGACGACCAGCGACTGGTGCGCGCCGGTTTGCGGATGCTGTGCGCGGCAGCCGAGGACATGACCGTGGCCGGTGAGGCGTCGAACGGCGTCGAGGCGGTGGCACTCGCTGCCGAATTGGATCCCGACGTGATTCTGATGGACTTGAGAATGCCCGGGCTGGACGGGATCGGTGCCACGCAGCAGATCGTCAAGGCCGGTCGTCGAGCGCGCATTCTCGTGCTGACCACCTTCGACGACGACGATCATCTGTATCCCGCACTCGCCGCGGGGGCTTCGGGGTTCTTCGTCAAGGACACCGAACCCGCCGAGCTGCTCGGCGCCATTCGGCGGATCGCCGAGGGCGAGATGGTGTTCACTCCGGAACTTCTCCGCCGCGTTGTGGATCGAGCGGTGATCGGTGGTATCGCAGACACTGCGGTGACAGAGAGCGTTCCGCTGACCGATCGCGAATCGCAGGTCCTCGCACTGGTGGCAGAAGGGAAGAGCAATCAGGAGATCGCAGACTCACTGCATCTGGGTGTGACCACGGTGAAGACGCACGTGGCGAACCTGATGTCGAAGACCGGTTGCGACAATCGGGTTCGCCTCGCTGTGTACCACTTGCAGAACTTTCAGTGACCGGAGTGCGAACCAGGCATCGGCATGTCCATCGGCATGTCCATCGGCATGTCCATCTGCATCGGAGCCGCCTTCTGTCCCGGCTCGAGGACGAGGAATTGGCCCATCATCCCTTGGTCCTCGTGCATCAGCAGGTGGCAGTGGAACATGTACGGGAACGTGGGATCGGTGTACTCGGACCACTGCAGTGCGACGCGAACCCTGCTGCCCGGCGGTGTGTAGACGGTGTCCTTGAGTCCGCGCAAGTGTGGCGGGGGAGTGCGACCGTCGACGTCGAGGATCTGGAACTGTACGTCGTGGACATGGAAATTGTGTGGCCAGTTGTCCTTGTTGGTGATCGTCCACACCTCGATCGCGCCGACCTCGGCCTCGAAGTCGATGCGGTTCATGTCCATTCGTTGCCCGTTGATCATGTACCACTGCAGATCGAAGGTTCGGGAAACGCTTGCCTTCGACTGATCGAGACGCGGCAGTACGGCCAACTGCGCCGGGAGAGTCGACCGTGACGCGCGGCTGGCAACCCCCCGCAGCTCGATGATGTCGAAGCGGTCGTTCATGCCGAAGTTCTCGGCGTCGGAGGAACTCACGCCACCGCCGTCCTCGATCGGGAACGACACCAGTGTGGTCGTCGCACCGGGGTCGACGCGAACCACGATCTCGGCTCGTTCACCGGGGCTGAGCTGAATCCGCTTGATCGCAATCGGTGATTCGAGCAGTCCGCCGTCGGTGGCAATCAGATCGAACGTGCGGTCGTCGGGGAACCCCAGGTTGTAGAGACGGCCGGAAGAGCCGTTCAGGATGCGCAACCGGACGACTCCGGCGGTGACGTCGAGGTAGGCGTCGGAGATGCCGTTGGTGACGATCGTGTCGCCGAGCAGGCCGATGTCGGTCGGATCTGATTCGTCGAAGCTGCCGTCGGCGAGGAATCGACGATCCTGGATTATCAGCGGAACATCGTCGACACCATAGGTTTTGGGGATGTCCAACGCCCGGGTGTCGGCATCGTCGATCAGGAACAGTCCGGCGAGACCGCGCTGCACGTGCCGTTCGGTGGATCCGTGCGGGTGTGGGTGATACCAGAGCGTCGACGCCGGCTGACCGATCGTCCACGCCGGTTCCCAGCGTCCGCCGGCTTCGATGGTCTGGTGCGGGCCACCGTCGTATCTGGCGGGCAGATGCATGCCGTGCCAATGGACGGTCGTGGGCTCTGCCAGTGTGTTGTCGATCGTGAATGCGACAGATTCTCCGCGCTCGGCGCGGACGGTGGGCCCCAGAATGGATCCGTTGAAACCCCAAGTGTCGGTGAGTTTTCCCGCGACGATCTCGGTGGTTCCGGCACCGGCACGGAGTGTGAAGTGGCGAACACCTGCGTCGTCGACGGTGGATTCGGCAAGCGGCGGAATCGGTAGCGGACGCGAAGTTCCGGCCTCCGCCAACGTGGCGCTCTTCGCTGCCGGGTCGGCGCCGCAGCCCACCGCGAGCCCGAGGGGCGCTGCGGCCAGACCGAACAGAATCGTGCGCCTGGAAATCCGGTTCATCGTTCTCCTGGAGGTAGTGCGTGATCAACTACTTCCAGTCAACGGGCCGAGATGTCGTGCCGAATCCTGCCGACGGGCCTGTCGGAACTCCTCCCTCGGACCCTTGCGGCAGGTGGGATGTTCTGGTATCCGGGTGGTTACCGCAGGCGGGCCAGAACGTCTTCGTGCAGCAGTCCGTTGGTGGCGACCGCGCTGCCGCCGTGCGGACCTGCGCCGCCGTCCAGATCGGTGAACGCGCCGCCGGCCTCACGGACCAATACGTCCAGCGCTGCCAGATCCCACAGGGAAACCTCGGGTTCGGCAGCAATGTCGACGGCGCCTTCGGCCACGAGGCAGTAAGAGAAGAAGTCCCCGTAACCGCGCACGCGCCATACGTGGTCGGTGAGTTCGACGAACTGATCGCGAATTCCGCGGTCCTTCCACCCCGAGAGGCTCGAGAAGCTCAGGCTCGCTGACTCGCTGCGATCGACGGCGGATACCTGGATCGCCCGCGCATCACTGTCCCCGAAGGACGTATGTGCGCCCAAACCTGTTGCAGCCCACCATCGCCGATTCAGGGCGGGTGCGCTCACGACGCCGATGACGGGGACGCCGTCCTCGAGCAAGCTGATCAGCGTGGCCCACACCGGTACGTTGCGGACGAAGTTCTTGGTCCCGTCGATGGGGTCGACCACCCACTGCCTGCCCTCGAAGACTGCGTCGCCGCCGAATTCTTCGCCCAGTACGGAATCCTCCGGTCGGTGCTCACCGAGTGTCGCGCGCACTGCACGCTCGACAGCGAGGTCAGCGTCGGAGACAGGGGTGAGGTCCGGCTTGTCGTCGACTCGAAGATCGAGCGCACCGAAGCGGGCGCGAGTGATCGCGTCAGCCTCGTCGGCGATACGGAGGGCGAGTGCGAGGTCGGATGCGCGATCGGTCACGGGTACACAACCTACCGGCTCAAACGGGGAGGACTTCGTTCAGCTTTCCGGTGGCGACGTCGAAGACGAATCCGCGTAGGGAGGTCGTCGCGGTGACGAACGGACTGTTCTCGATGCGCTTCAACGACTGACGGACGTCCTCGTCGATGTCGGGGAACGATTCGGCAGCCCAGTTGGGTTTGATGCCGATCTCGTCCTGGATGGATCGCTTGAAGTCGTCGTCGGTGAACGTCAGCATTCCGCAGTCGGTGTGGTGGATGAGGATGATCTCGGTAGTTCCCAGCAGACGCTGGCTGATGGCGAGGGATCGGATCTCGTCGTCGGTGACGACTCCACCCGCATTGCGGATGACGTGCGATTCACCTTCCTGGATCCCCAGCACCCGATAGACGTCGATGCGGGCGTCCATGCAGGCGAGAACGGCAACGTGCTTGCTGGGTGGGAGGGGGAGCGGACCGGTGAACTGCTCGGCGTAGGCGGCGTTGTTCTGCAGGTATTCGTCGGTGACAGTCATCACTCCAGTAGGTTCCCTCGGACCCTGGTTGGCAAGGCTTCCAGTCGCGGTGATCCCAATAGGTGACGCACGGGGGAGCGGACAGGGTGACGCACAGCAGAGCCCAGGTCGGCACCCGGTAGCCTTGAGAACCGTGCATCCCGACGTAATTGCAGACCTGAACGCCCTCGACACCACCCTTCGCACCTGCGAATCGGTTGTGGACGTCGAGGAGCTGCGCCGACGCATCGACGAGCTCGAGCACCAGGCGGCCGACCCCGGTCTGTGGAACGACCAGGAACACGCCCAGCAGGTCACCAGCCAGCTATCCCACGCCCAGGCGGAGCTTCGCCGCATCGTCGCACTGCGCGAGCGGCTCGACGAGATGCCGATCCTCTACGAACTGGCAGAAGACGAAGGCCCCGACGCGGTGGCCGATGCCGACGCCGAGCGGGCGAGCCTGCGTGACGACATCGCGGCGATGGAAGTCAAGACCATGCTGTCGGGCGAGTACGACGAGCGCGACGCACTCATCAACATCCGCTCCGGCGCCGGCGGAATCGACGCCGCAGACTGGGCCGAGATGCTCATGCGTATGTACATCCGCTGGGCGGAGAAGCACGACTACGGCGTCGAGGTCTACGACACGTCGTACGCCGAAGAAGCCGGACTCAAGAGCGCGACGTTCGCGATCAAGGGTCCGTACACCTACGGAACGCTGTCCGTCGAGATGGGCACCCACCGGCTCGTCCGAATCAGCCCGTTCGACAACCAGGGGCGTCGCCAGACGTCGTTCGCCGAGGTCGAGGTCCTGCCGGTCGTCGAGACGACCGACCACATCGAGATCAACGAGAACGACATCCGCGTCGACGTCTACCGCTCGTCCGGTCCGGGTGGCCAGTCCGTGAACACCACTGACTCCGCCGTTCGACTCACACACATCCCGACGGGAATCGTCGTCACCTGTCAGAACGAGAAGTCGCAGCTCCAGAACAAGGTGTCGGCGATGCGCGTCCTGCAGGCCAAGCTGCTCGCGGTCAAGCGTCAGGAAGAGCGCGCCGAGATGGATGCGCTCAAGGGCGACAGCGGCAGCTCGTGGGGCAACCAGATGCGTTCCTACGTTCTGCATCCGTACCAGATGGTCAAGGACCTGCGTACCGAGTACGAGGTCAACAACCCGTCGGCAGTGCTCGACGGCGACATCGACGGGTTCCTCGAGGCCGGCATCCGCTGGCGCATGAGCGAGAACCAGTCCGCATAGCGTTCGGATACCGAAAGGCACGATGACTTTACTTCGACCTGGGCAGAACCTGCTCGATTGGCTTCAAACCACCGGTTTGTCCGTCCTCATGACCGTGCTCGGCGCGATGATTCTCGCCCGGTTGGTCAGTTGGGGCGGCAACAAGGTCACCGACCAGATCGACTCCAACTATCAGTTGGGCGATGCGCTGGTTCGCTCCGAGGCGACCAAGCATCGCCACTCGGTCGCGCAGGTCATCACCTGGGTGGTCATCACGTTCATCTACGTGATCGCGACGCTGAAGGTTCTCGATCAACTGAACTTGCCGATCGGCAGTCTCGTGGCGCCGGCAACTGTTCTCGGTGCGGCGCTCGGTTTCGGTGCACAGCGCGTCGTGCAGGACATTCTTGCCGGTTTCTTCATCATCACCGAACGCCAGTACGGCTTCGGTGACACCGTGCGACTTGCGATCACCGGCTCCTCCGACGACGCCGAAGGTGTCATCGAGGACGTGACCCTGCGCGTGACGCGGATGAGAAACTCCGACGGCGAGGTCATCACCGTTCCCAACGGCCAGATCGTGAAAGCGACCAACCTGTCCAAGGACTGGGCACGCGCCGTCATCGACGTTCCGGTTCCGGCGACTGCCGACCTCACCCGGGTCAACGAGGTACTTCGTCAGGTCGGAGTCGACGCGATGGCTGACCGTGGACTCAAGAAACTGCTGCTCGACGAGCCCACTGTCATGGGCGTCGAAAGCCTCGAGGTCGATCAGGTCAACGTGCGGATGGTTGCGCGCACGCTGCCTGGCAAACAATTCCAGGTCGGGCGAGCACTTCGTGTCCGCGTCGCCGCAGCACTGCGACGTCAGGGGATCACGGTGTCACCGGATCTGCACACCGCACGGACCGAGGAGGCGAGCGAATGACCGATCAGGAACCGCGCCGCGGACTCGACCGCCTGATTCACCTGGACTGGCTTCCGTCACGGCTCTTCGGTGGCCGGATGCGCACCTCGACGTTCATTCTCGTGGTCGCCTGGATCCTCACGTATCTGCTGCACACGTACCTCAATCCGGAAGAAACGGCAGAAAACCCGCCGCCGAGCGTCGACACGTCGCAGACCGAGCCGTACGTCGCGCCTTCGGTCAAACAACCGTCGACGACGACCCCCGTGCCGTCCTCGACCGAGCAGACGACCACCTCCGACGCTCCGTCCTCGGAATCGAGTACGGGCAGCTCCGGTTCTCCGACGCCGACTTCTGGTCCAGCGCCTGCTCCGGGAAACGCCGAACAGTCTGCGACCACGGTGCCGACGACTCCTGCGACGACGACCGTCCCGCAACCTGGCGCGGCAATGCAGGCACCGACGTCGGTGCCACAGTCACCTGCGACCACCGGTACCGGATAAGGACGAGGGTGCTCGCGCGTGGCGCCAAGGTCACCGTTAGATAACGGCTAGACTGGCTAGTTGTGATCAGCATGAAGAATGTGTCGAAGTCCTACAAGGCCTCCACCAGGCCGGCGCTCGACAAAGTCAGCGTGGAGGTGGAGAAGGGGGAGTTCGTCTTCCTCATCGGCCCCTCCGGCTCTGGCAAGTCGACGTTCATGCGGTTGCTGCTCAAGATGGAGTCGCCCACGTCCGGTGACATCGAGGTCGCGGATTTCCACGTCAACAAGTTGGCGGCCCGCCGCGTGCCGAAGCTTCGCCAGAGCATGGGTTGTGTTTTCCAGGACTTCCGCCTGCTTCAGCAGAAGACGGTGTCCGAGAACGTCGCCTTTGCGTTGGAAGTCATCGGCAAACCCCGCAACGTCATCGCGCGCACTGTGCCCGAGGTTCTCGACATGGTCGGTCTGGCCGGCAAAGCCGATCGACTGCCCACCGAACTCTCCGGCGGTGAGCAGCAGCGCGTCGCCATCGCCCGCGCATTCGTGAACCGCCCGCTCGTGCTGCTCGCCGACGAGCCCACCGGCAACCTGGACCCCGAAACGAGCCAGGACATCATGCTGCTGCTCGAGCGGATCAACCGCACAGGCACCACCGTCGTGATGGCGACCCACGATCACCACATCGTCGACTCCATGCGTCGACGCGTCATCGAACTCGATCTCGGCAAGGTGACCAGAGACGAAGCGCGGGGTGTGTACGGCGTCGGCAGGTAGCGCCGACTACGACCACACGTCCCGTACGCCCACCGGTTGTCGTGAAACAACCGGCCTCTCGAAAAGGAATCGGATTCCCCGATGCGCGCCAGCTTTATTTTCAGCGAAGTCCTGACCGGCCTACGCCGCAACATCACGATGACCATCGCCATGATCTTGACGACGGCAATCTCCCTCGGTCTCTTCGGCGGTGGTCTGCTGGTCGTGCAGATGGCAGGCAAGACCCAGCAGATCTTCCTCGAACGCGTCGAGGTGCAGATCTTCCTGACCGACGACATCTCTTCGGCTGATCCCGGTTGCGAGCAGGAGATCTGCAGTTCGTTGCGCAAGGAACTCGAGCAGACTCCGTCCGTCGTCGCGGTTCAGTACCTCAACCGCGAAGACGCCGTGAAGGACGCCACCGAGCGCGTGTTCAAGGACCAGCCCGAGCTGGCAGCGCTGGTGAGCCCGGACAGCTTCCCGGCGTCGTTCAAGGTCAAGCTCAGTGACCCGGAGCGGTTCGGCGTCATCAACGACACCTTCGGTTCGAGGCCCGGCGTCGAGAGTGTGCTCAATCAGCGCGAGTTGGTGGACCGACTGTTCAGCGTGCTCGGTGGAGTGCGCAACGCAGCGTTCGCGATCGCGATCGTCCAGGCGATCGCGGCCATCCTGCTGATCGCCAACATGGTCCAGATCGCCGCGTTCACGCGTCGTACCGAGGTCAACATCATGCGGTTGGTCGGCGCGACGCGGTGGTACACCCAGCTTCCGTTCCTTCTCGAAGCCGTCGTGGCGGCTTTGATCGGTGCGGTGCTCGCCATTGCCGGACTGTTCACGGCGAAGAACGTCTTCATCGACGGGGTCCTGTCCGATGTCTACGAAGCCAATATCGTGGCGCGGATCTCCAACAGTGACGTGCTGTTCGTCTCGCCGATCCTCGTGCTTGCCGGCGTCGGAATGGCCGCGGTGACGGCGTACGTGACACTGCGTCTGTACGTCCGCGAATAATCGGTTTGCACGAGCTTCTATGCTGGAACAGCAAGAACCATTCGACAGCAAGACAGCGGACTGAGAGGCCCGGACAGTGAAGGAAAAGGGCCGCAAGGTCATTGCGACCAATCGCAAAGCACGCCACAACTACACGATCATCGACACCTACGAGGCCGGTATCGCGCTCGTCGGGACCGAGGTCAAGAGTCTGCGTGAAGGCAAGGCGTCGCTCGTCGATGCGTTCGCCACCGTGGACAACGGCGAAGTGTGGTTGCGCTCGTTGCACATTCCGGAGTACACGCAAGGCACGTGGAACAACCACTCTCCGCGCCGCACCCGAAAGCTCCTGCTGCACAAGCGTGAGATCGAGCACCTCGTCGGCAAGACCCGCGAGGGAAACCAGACACTGGTTCCGCTCTCGATGTACTTCAACGACGGCAAGGTCAAGGTCGAACTCGCGCTGGCAAAGGGTAAGCAGGACTACGACAAGCGCCAGGACATGGCCAAGCGGACCGCCGAGCGCGAGGTGACCCGCGAGCTCGGTCGTCGTATCAAGGGCATGCGCTGACCTCCATCCTGCTTGCCCTCGTGGCGGCAGTTGCCTACGGAGTCAGCGACTTCGTCGGGGGAGTTGCATCACGACGAGTTGCCGCACTGCGCGTGGTGATCGTCTCGTATCCGCTCTCGCTCGTCATCGTTCTGATCGCAGCACCTTTCGTATCCGGGACGCTGACGCTGAACGGTTTGATCTGGGGCGCGATCGCGGGCGTCACGAGTGGTCTGGCGGTGTGGTGGTTCTATCTCGCGCTGGCAACTGGCCCAATGTCGGTGGTCTCGCCGCTGACAGCTGTTCTGGTGGCGGGTATTCCGGTCCTCGTCGGATTCGCTTTCGGTGAGCGGCCGGGGTTGATCGCGTACCTGGGTATTGCCGTCGCGCTGGTCGCCGTCGTCCTGGTCAGCCGCGAGTCGCCTGACGACACCGCGGGTGAGGTTGCCGGCGGAATCACTCTCCGCTTCACCAGGCAAGTGGCGCTTCTGACCGTCGGAAGCGGCGGCGCATTTGCTCTCTCGTTCATCGCACTTCACCAGATCGGCGAGGGCAGCGGACTGTGGGCGTTGGCCGTATCTCGCGGCGCCGCGACCGTCGTGGTGTGGTTGGTCGCGCTGGCGGCCGGTCACTTCGTTCTCCCACGAGGCGAGCCACTCAAACTCGCGGTGTACGTCAGCGTCCTCGACGTCGTCGCGAACGGGACGATGATCTACGCCTTCCAAGGCGGAATGCTCTCACTGGTCAGCGTGATCGGTTCGCTGTATCCGGCTGCGACGGTTCTCCTCGCCATGGTGATGCTGGGCGAGCGAGTAAGCCGCGTGCAACAAGCAGGAATGCTGTTGGCGCTGGCGGCAGTCGGCATGATTGCCGTCGCGGGTGCCTAGATTTTTTCGAGTTCCAGCGTTTTCAGTCCTAGTGTTTCAGCTGCGTCTGTCGGCCGGCGCTGCGCGTAGGTGAACACGCTCGCCCTGTTTCCCGAAGAGACTGATCGCCTCCGCTGGCCGGCCGTCGGCAGCGCTGATGCGGTGCGGAATGTGGGTGTCGAACTCGGCGGCCTCACCTGCCCCCATGATGAAATCCCGGTCGCCGAGTTGGAGTCGGATGCGCCCGGACAGAACGTAGACCCACTCGTAGCCCTCGTGGGATCCCGGTTCGCGATCGTCGTCGGTGGGCGAGATGATCATCTTGTAGGCCTGGAGGTTGCCGGGCTGACTGGTCAGCGGAATGACCGTCATGCATCCGACCGTTCGCGGTTCTTCTCGAACGCGGGGGTCCTTGATCTTGCTGTTCACCAGGTCGTCCAACGGGACGCCGTGTGCCTTGGCGATCGGCAGCAGCAACTCCAAGTTGGCTCGGCGAGTACCGGATTCGAGTCTCGAGAGTGTGCTGACGCTGATGTCGGTGGTCTCCGACAGGTCGGCCAGGGTCATGTCGGACTGCTGGCGCAACGCACGTAGGCGAGGGCCGATGCCGGCTAGAACGGCTTCGAACGATGTTTCGGTCATGCATCCATTTTGCCAAAGTGGCAACCGTGTTTGTCAAGAACGCGATCTCTTGTCATTCTGGATTCATGACGCAGAACTCATTCGACGTAGCAGTAATCGGAGCCGGCGCGGCGGGGCTGAACGCCGCACTCATCCTTGGTCAGGCACGCAGGTCCGTGATCGTCTTCGACAACGGATCACCACGGAACGCGGCCGCCGATCACATGAACGGATTCCTCTCCCGCGACGGCATGAACCCCGCCGAACTGTTGACCATCGGCCGAGGTGAGGTCCGCAAATTCGGCGGCGAGTTCCATGACGGCACCGTTGTCTCCGTGACACGGGACGGCGAGAAATTCTCGGTAGAACTGGCTGACGGCAGCAAGATTCAGGTGCGCAAAGTCCTCGTTGCAACGGGTCTGACGGACCGCCTGCCGGACGAACTCGAAGTCTTCGGCGAGCGTTGGGGCCGCGACGTGTTGCACTGCCCGTACTGCCACGGGTACAGCGTGCGCGATCAGCCGCTTGGCGTGATCGCCAAGAGCGCGGAATTTGCGATGCACCAGGCCCTCATGGTTCGCCAGTGGTCCGACGACGTAGTTCTCTTCCTCCATCGAATCACCGAACTGAGTTGCGAAGATCGGGAAAAGCTTGCAGCTCGCGATATTTCGATCGTCGAGGGTGAGATCGCTGGTCCCGTCGTCGAGGATGATCGGTTGGTGGGCGTGCGGTTGGCCGACGGCACTGTGGTCGCGCGTTCGGCGGTCTTTGTCGGTGGCGCCCTCACGATGGACCCCAACGATGCGATCTTGCGCGCATTCGGCGCGCAGCGCGCTGAGACGATGATGGGCGATTTCGTCACAGTCGACATGATGGGGGCGACGAGCGTGCCCGGCGTGTTCGCTGCGGGCAACGTCGTCGACCCGGGTGCCCAGGTCATCATGGCCGCAGCCGCCGGGGCGAAGGCTGGAGCGGGGATCAACATGATGTTGACCAACGACGATCTCGAGGTTGCACTGGCGCTTCGCAGTTGAATTGTGCGTAGCGTGGGGTGATGGACGCAGTGAGAGTGTTGATCACGGGTGCGACCGGATACATCGGCGGACGTCTTGCCCCTCGTCTGGTCGAAGAGGGCCATCGCGTTCGAGTGGTGGTGCGCAGCCCGGAGAAACTGCGAGATGTTCCCTGGCATGATTCCGTGGAGATCAAGCGTGGGGATCTGACCGACAGTGCCTCCCTCTCAGGTGTTTTCGACGATATCGACGTGGTCTACTACCTCGTTCACGCCATGGGCGGTGGAGGGTCGTTCTCGGATATCGACAAGCGAAGCGCGGAGAACGTCGCCGCCGCTGCCCGCGATGCGGGGGTGCGCCGGATCGTGTACCTGGGCGGGCTTCATCCGTCCGACCGAGAGTTGTCGACTCACTTGCAGTCTCGGCTCGAAGTCGGTCGGATCCTCCTCGACTCCGAGGTTCCGACAGTTGTATTTCAAGCTGGGGTGGTGATCGGATCGGGTTCGGCGTCCTTCGAAATGGTGCGCCACTTGACCAATCGACTTCCGGTGATGACCACACCCAAGTGGGTGCACAACAACATTCAGCCGATCGCGGTGCGTGACGTACTTCACTATTTGATCGCAGCCGCGGCGACAACGCCGGAGGTCAACCGCGCCTTCGACATCGGTGGGCCAGATGTCATGCAGTACGGCGAGATGATGAACACCTACGCCGACGTCGCAGGATTGGTACGCCGACGCATCCTCGTCTTGCCCGTCCTCACCCCGCGTCTGGCAGGTCACTGGGTGGGATTGGTCACGCCGATCCCGCGGGGCTTGGCGATGCCACTGATCGAATCACTGCAGAACGACGCGGTGATGCACAACCACGACATCGACGACTTCATCCCGCCTCCGGCCGGTGGCCTCACACCGTACCGGGAAGCTGTGCGTTTGGCGCTTCGCAAGATCGAGACCGGTGAGGTGGAGACGGCGTGGTCCGGTGCGACGATCGCGGGAGCGCCGTCCGATCCTCTTCCGTCCGACCCGGACTGGGCAGGGGAGGCAGTTTACGTAGACCACCGCGAACGTGACTGTGCTGCGGATCCGAAAACCCTCTGGTCGGTCGTCGAGTCGATCGGCGGCGAGAATGGTTGGTATTCATTCCCTTTGGCGTGGGCCATCCGGGGGTGGATGGACCGCGCGGTCGGCGGGGTCGGACTGCGCCGGGGTAGGCGGGATCCACGTCGGCTCAACACCGGTGAAGCCCTGGACTTCTGGCGGGTCGAAGAAATCGATCGAGGCAAGTTGCTCCGATTGCGCGCCGAGATGAAGGTCCCGGGCGGAGCATGGTTGGAGTTGCGAGTGTCGGAAGGTCCGGCGGGTGCGGATGGACGGCCGGTGGGTTCGCATCTCGATCAGCGTGCGGTCTTCTTCCCTCGCGGGCTCGCCGGCCGGGCGTACTGGTACTCGATCCTGCCTTTCCACGGAGTTGTCTTCCAGGGGATGATCACCAACATCACCGGTGCTGCAGAGCGTGAGACCGCAGCTATCAGGGAATCAGCTGCGGCGAAGGACACGGAAAGTGCCGCCGATTAATTGGTATGACTTCCGAACTTCGGCGCGTTATAGTGAATAGCCCCACGAAAGACGCGGGGCACACACGGGGCTGAACGGTTTCGACTGCGTGTGTTGAGTTAGGGGAAGCGTGTCGGTGCAGGCAAGAGACCACCGTAAGCGTCGCTGCAAACCTATAAGCGCCGATTCCAATCAGCGCGACTACGCTCTCGCTGCCTAAGTAGCGAAGCGTGTCTGTCAGCCCGGGGTTGCCCTCGACCCGGTTCCTGGCATCAGCTAGAGGGCTTTACTGTTCGGCTCGGTCACGGAGTCGAATGGGACATCAAACAGTGACTGGGATCGTCATCCTGGCTTGTTCGCGAGACTGGGAGATCCAAGTAGAGACTTAGCGAACTGCACACGGAGAAGCCCTAGCGATTCAACGTAGGACCCGGGTTCAATTCCCGGCAGCTCCACAACAGGTCGGGCCGGACAGCACACGCTCTCCGGCCCGACCTTTTTGCTGTCTTGCTGCGGCACTCTGCTGAGCGCCCGGGTCTTCTTGCGATCAGGAGCCGAAGAATCCCAGGTCGACCGAGCCGACGAAGCCGGGAGCTTCCTTGGCCAGCGGCTTACCGTCCAGATCGGCAGGCAATGCAACGCCCAGGCTTTGGAGGATGGTCGGCGTGATGTCGGCGATCGTGTACGCGTCGGTGGTCTTGCCGGCCGCGTATCCCGCACCGCGTGCAACGACGAATGTCGTTGCTTCCGCCGGCGTCTGGCCGCCGTGCCCTCCGGCAGGCTTGTGGCCGTGATCCGAAGTGACCAGAACCGTCCACTTCTCACCGGTCTTCGCTGCGCGTTGATCAACGGCATCGACAATCTTGCCCACCTGAGCGTCGACCGAGGCAATGGACTCTTCGTACGCAGCGCCGTTGGTCCCGCCGCTGTGCCCCGCGCCGTCCACCTGATCGAGTTGGGTGAAGATCAGGTCAGGTCCCTTGTCGGTGATGTCGCGGGCGACGGCGTCAGCGGTCGCAGCATCGGTGGCCGCTCCGGAACCTGCATCGGCAGTGGTGACGACAACGTCGGCTTTCGGCGTGCCGCTGGATGCGATGTTGTCGATGCCGCCCCAGGTGGAGATCGACTCGGTGAGCAGAGAGGGCTGTGCTGTTTCCAACCGTGTGAACACGCTCGGGTAGAGGTCGAAGCGGGCGCCTGCGTACGTGTTGTCCTTGACACCGTGCTTGGTGTCCCAGACTCCGGTCAGGATGGTCGACCACGACGGTCCGGAGATGGTGGTGTGGCCGAGGATGGAAGATTCTCCGCTGGTTCCTTCGGCGATCAGCTTCTGGAGACGGGGAGCGTCGGCGGTCTTGATGTGGCTGAGCATGGTGCCGTCGAGGCCGATGACAACTGTCTTCTCGGCGGCCGACGGATTGAGGTCGGACGATCCGGGAATTGCTGCAGCAGTTGCAGTTCCGGCAGCAACAGCGCCGGCGAGGAGGAGTGTGATAGCGGCTGAGGTGCGTGCGATTTTCTTGGTCACGCTAAAGATATTGCGATAGGACTAGACCAATTGCACTACCTGAATGCGAGGGTTGTCCGATTGTTCACGACGGATTCAGATTGGACTAGACCAATGTTTGCTCACGCGGCCCAGCCGTCAAGGATGACGCTGACCGCGTGATCGAGGTGGAGGGGCTCTCCGCTCCACGCCGGTACGATCGCGTCGTCGGGTACGTCTCCGCGCAATAGGTCATCGGCGAACCCCTCTGTTGGCGGTGCTGGGGCGATGACGTCTCCATTGGCGTAGTGGAACTCGAACTTCTGCTCGCCGAGTGCAGAGATCGTGAACTTGCCGTCGTGCAGCGCGCGGTGGCAGGTACCGCAAAGCATGATCAAATTGTCCAAGTCCGTATTGCCGCCGCGTCCCCAGAATTTCACGTGATGTGCGTGCAGGAAGCGGGTCCGTCCGCATCCTGGTGTGCGGCAGCATCCGTCGCGGTAGTTCAATGCCAACATTTGTTTAGCGCTGACGACGCGAGTCCGCCGACCTAGATTCAGAACGCATCCTTCCTTGGTCGTTCCCAGGCGAAGCTTGGCGTAGCAGAGCACTTCCTCAGCGGCATTTTGAGGCAATGCGGGTCCGCTCGGCACTCGGACGGTGTTCGCTTCGTGGAAGAACACAACTTCGTTCGCGGCGGCCTTGGGTGTGCGGTCCGTGACTGCGGCGGTGGCGAGCTCTGCCATCGCGACGAGACCTGGCCCGATATTTCCGACCGGGTTCTTTGCGGCCTTCTCGTCGACGGGGCGGATGGCGGCGATTCGGGTGCGTTCACGTTCCGCCACACCTAACGCTGCGAGGATTCGGGCGCCGTCCTGCGCAGGCAGGCGTCCTTTGATGACGAATTCGCCCGAATCCGGGTCCCAATGCCAGCGGACCTGAAGACGTTCGGGCGCTTTGGTTTTGCCGGATTCGTTGTCGGTTGCTTTACGCAGACCTGCGGCGAGACGATCGATCTGGGCTGCGGGCGCCTCACATCCGAACCGAACCATCTGCTTTTCGTTGGAGGGCGTGGTGACCCGGGTGAGGGCGCGAACCTTCGAGTAGGACAGGCGGCCTTGCTCGAAGGCCTTCCGCATCTCGGGCAAAGGTCGGAGCGCTTTGGCGACGCGAACGTATTCACGGCCGGTGTGCAGGCTCATTCCGCACTTCCACGACAACCAGTGGGCGCACGAGTGAAGTCCCGGACCGGTCCATCCGCGGTCTTCGTCGAATTTCGACAGGAGGGTAAGGAATCGAGCCGTGGCCGCGGCGATCTGGCCGGCGAGGGCGCAGATTTCCGAGCCGAGCTGATCCACGTCGTCTCGGTTGGAACCCTGCGTATCTTCATCGATCAATGCTGCGTTCTCGGTTAATGCTGCGTTCATGGTTGCCCCCCGGCTCGCGTCCGACATCATTTCGAATGTATGTTCGATGATAGATGTGGGTGCCGACACCTTCACGGATACGGGGTGAAAGCGTCCCCGCGGGGACGTCTAACTGCCTCCGATCGAGTACTCGGTGTAGGTGCCGACATCGTCGAAGCCGAGGTTTCGATAGAGCTGTGCGCCGTCGCTGGACGCCTGAAGAACTGCTGTTCGGGCACCTCGCTCGCGGGCGATGTCGAGTGCGGCAAGGGTGACCGCCGAGCCGAATCCGCGTCGGCGAGCCGTTTCGAGTGTGACGACGCCATACAGTCCGGCGACGCCGGCGGCAAAGTGGACCTCGGCTCCGGCGACAGGCTGGGAGTTCGCGTACCCCACGACAAACGAACTCCGCGAACGCTCATCGAGGGCGGCATCAGCGGTGTCTTCGAAGAATCCAATTACTGCGGCTGAGGGCGGCGACCAGTTGGCGGCCATCACGGCGGCATAGTCGGCGAGCTGGGTACGAGTAGTCACCCGATGAACGGAGAGTTCTGGGACAGGCGTCGGATGAGGGACGACGTCAAGGTCCGCCGTCATCGCTCGTTCTTCCTCGGAGCGCACGCAGCCGAGGGCGGACAGGCGAGCCCCGAGGTCAGAGGGATTATCGCGGGGTCCGGTCCACCAGGAGAACGGACGTCCGGTTGCTCGAATCGAGGCGAGGATGTCGATCAGTCGCCGATCTTCGGGCCCGTCGGCAGGTACGGCGAAGCGAGCACCAGCGATGATGTTGAAAGTGTCGTCGGCGAGGCCGCTGTCTGCGACGACAACATCCGCAGTGACCGTGACCGATGCAGTCGGCAAGTGTTCATGCAGGTGGCAGGCATGGGAAACCAAGTTGGCGTCCATGGCGTCGAGGACGTCACCGACGAGTGCTTCACGATTCACAAAAGAAATTCTACGAACCCCATCCAAATGGTTTTCGGCTCCGAATGCCATGCATGACGCCCAACCGACGGCAACAGCAGGACGGTGACCAGCACCTGGTGGTGCTCGTGCTGCCTGGAGGAAAGGTCTCGAGCCATCGCCCGGCTCGCGCCTGGCATCTGTCCAACCTTCGGATGCGCCCGTTCACCGCTCAGCTTCGCCGCTCCGGTGTGAGAGCGGTGCAGGCTCGCTATCGGGTGCGTGGTTGGAACGGTGCCGAGCGCAGTCCGGTCGCCGACGCTCGAGCCGCACTCGACGCGATAACGAAACGTAATGCACAAGCTCGGGTGATTTTGCTGGGCCACTCGATGGGCGGACGGGTCGCCGCCGAACTGTGTGGCGATCCGGCGGTGGTCGGTGTGGTTGCGCTGGCGCCGTGGTGGCCCGATGGAACGTCGGTGAATCTGCGTTCGGACACACCACTGGTTGTGCTCCACGGCACGGCCGACTCGTGGACCGACTCGGCAGCGTCTCGTCGGAAAGTTGACGAACTGCAGAAGTCGGGTAAGAGCGCTGAATGGATCGGCATCGACGGCGCAGGCCACTTCATGCTCCGTCGGGCGGCGACCTGGCATCGCCTCGTCGCGGATGCAATCGCAGGAATGAGTCGCGGGGTAGCCGCAACAAAGATGGGAGAACGACGATGAGTTCCGACAAGCGCAAGGTGGCCGTCGTCGGTAGTGGTGTCGCAGGTCTGACAGCGGCGTGGGTGCTCAGTAAGGACAGTGACGTCACCCTCTACGAAGCGGATTCACGGCTCGGCGGGCACGCGGACACCCATTCGGTCACCGACCCGGAAGGGCGAAGCCTCGCCATCGACACGGGGTTCATCGTCCACAACGATCGCACCTATCCGACATTGTTGCGATTGTTCGCAGAACTCGATGTGCCTACGCAGGAATCCGACATGAGTATGTCGGTCAGGTGTGGGGGTTGCGGTCTCGAGTACTCGGGAGGCCAAGGGTTGCGCGGCGTTCTCCCGACGCCGGGGCTCCTTGTCAACGGCAGCTTTCTGTCGATGTTGATGGAGGTCAAGCGCTTCCATCGCCGTGCCCGCGCTCTGCTCGACAACACGGATCCGTCGGCACCCGACCAGACACTGGGAGTGTTTCTGCGCAGCGGCCGGTTCTCCGACTACTTCACCGCTCACTTCATGACTCCGCTCGTGTCGGCAGTCTGGTCGTGTGATCCCGGCTCGGCGCTGAAGTATCCCGCGCGGTACCTGTTCTCGTTCCTCGATCACCACGGAATGCTGAGCGTCACTGGATCGCCGACCTGGCGAACAGTCACCGGTGGATCGGGCGAATACGTTCGTCTCGTCGCCAAAAGTATCGGGGATATCCGCCTGAACACGCCAGTTCGCGCCGTCCACCGGTTTGACGATCGCGTCGACATTCGTGACGGCGACGACCAGATCCAGACCTTCGACGCAGTTGTGGTCGCAACGCATCCGCAGCAAGCACTGAAGATTTTGGCGGATCCGACGCCTGCCGAATCCCAGGTCCTCGGCGCAATGCCGTACTCCGTCAACCACACCCAACTTCACACGGACGAAAATGTGCTGCCCGGCAACACCAATGCGCGCGCGTCGTGGAACTACTACATCCCTGAATGCAACGCGAAGCCGGATCACGTTCTGGTCAGCTACGACATGACGAGGTTGCAGCGGCTGCCGGAGACCGGTCGGCGCTACCTGGTGACGTTGGGGGGAGACGAAATGGTGTCCCCGGACTCGGTGATCGATCAGATGACCTACGAGCATCCGCAGTACACACCCACCTCCGTCGCCGCTCAAGCGCGGCTTCCCGAGTTGGACTCGGACGTGCTCGCGTTTGCCGGTGCGTACCACGGATGGGGTTTCCACGAGGACGGTGCACTGTCTGGCCTGCGCGCCGCCGAACGCGTCGGAGGTCGGTGGCCGTGACTACTCCCATCACGCCGTCCATCGTTCATACGAGCATCCGGCACGTACGAACGGAGCCGTTGCACAACGAGTTCGAGTACCGAAGCTACAGCTGGCTCGTCGACGTCGACGATCTGCCCGAGCTCCCGAAGCCTTTGCGACCCTTGGCGAAGTTCGACGCCGGAGATCACCTCGGTGACCCCACCCGATCGATTCGTGCCAACGTCGAGACTTTTCTGGCAGCAAACGGATTGGAGTTCGCCGGCGGCCGCATCCTCATGCTTGCGAACGCACGTGTTCTCGGGCATGTGTTCAACCCACTGAGTGTGTTCTGGTGTCTGAACGACGACGGCAGTCAGCGGTGCGTCGTTGCCGAGGTTCACAACACCTACGGCGAGCGGCATTGCTACCTGCTCGAAACCGACGAACGCGGCGGGGCTCGCACGTCCAAAGAGTTCTATGTGTCTCCATTCAACGATCTGGACGGCGAGTACCGGATGCGATTACCGCTACCCGACACCGCGCTCGCGCTCTCGATAGTTCTGGCCCGTGACGGCAAGGCGCCATTCGTAGCCACGGTGTCCGGTCGTTGTGTGCCGGCGACGACGCGCGAGATCGTCCGCAGTGCGCTCTCCATCCCGCTGGCTCCGCTGCGAGTCGCCGCGCAGATCAGATTTCAAGGAATCCGGCTGTGGGCCAGGCGCTTACCCATCGTTCCCCGACCGCAACATCACCCGCAGGAGGCAGTGCAATGACCACGACCACTCTCGGCACCGAACCTTCCGCTCACACGATCGAATCCGAGCGGTGGCCGGGCGTTGCCACGGTGCCCAGCGGTTTCAAAGTGAGGGTTGCGTCGCCGGTTGCCCGCGCTCTGTTCCACAAGGCGGTCGCGCGCTTGCCGCTGCGCGTTCAGATGCCCGACGGTGAGTTCTCCGGTGGAGGTAGTCCGGATTCGCCGTTGATGGTCATCCACCGTCCAGACGACTTCGCTGCTCGTGTGGGCGACAGTGGGTTGATCGGATTCGGCGAGTCGTACATGGCGGGCGATTGGGAAGCCTCCGACCTCACCGCGGTCCTGGAAGTCTTCGCCTCCCGGGTGGCGACGCTGATTCCCGACTTCCTGCAGCGGCTACGAGGCCTCTACATTCCGAAGCAGCCTCGCAGTGAGCGGAATTCGACGCAGAACACGCGCTCGAACATCTCCCGGCACTACGACCTCTCGAACGAGATGTTCGAACTGTTCCTCGACGACACCATGACGTATTCCAGTGCTCTCTTCGAGGATCTGTCGGTGGGAGCTACCCCGTCGTGGGACGAGTTCGCAGCGGCTCAGCATCGGAAGATCGATCGCCTGCTGGACGGTGCGGGTGTCGGTCCCGGTTCGCGAGTGCTCGAAATCGGCACAGGCTGGGGAGAATTGGCGATCCGAGCAGCCGAGCGCGGAGCAACGGTGCGCTCAGTGACCCTGTCGGTCGAACAGCAGGAATTGGCGGCGAAGCGGATAAGCGCTGCGGGACTGGCAGATCGCGTTCAGGTCGACCTTCTCGACTATCGGCAAGTACAGGGGGAGTACGACGCCGTCGTGTCGGTCGAGATGATCGAGGCTGTCGGCCACCAGTACTGGGGAAGCTACTTCCAGACGATCGACGCCCTGCTGGCGCCGGGTGGGCGCGCGGCGATCCAAGCCATTACGATGCCGCACGATCGGATGCTCGCGACCCGCAACACCTACACCTGGGTGCACAAGTACATCTTCCCCGGCGGATTTCTCCCGTCGGTGCGGGCGATAGAGGACGTCACCGAACGCATGACAACCCTTCGGGTGCGTGAGCGGATGTCGATGGGCGATCACTACGCGCAGACGTTGCGGCTGTGGGACGAGCGTTTCAGTGCTCGCACCGACGAAGCGTCCGCGCTTGGGTTCGACGCAGTGTTCGCGCGCATGTGGCATTTCTATCTCTGCTACTCCGAGGCAGGGTTTCGCTCGGGATATCTCGACGTCCAGCAAATTGTTCTCGATCGGAGGAATCAGCGATGACCGCCACGATGGATCGAACGGCACAAGGTACCGGCGTTGCGGGCCGTCTCTCGGACATCCTCAGTCCACTTGTCGGCGGCGAACTTCCGGTGAGATTGACTGCCTGGGACGGCAGCACAGCAGGTCCGGAAGATGCTCCGAAAGTGACGCTCTACAGCCCGAATGTGCTGCGACGCTTGCTCTGGAATCCCGGCGAGTTGGGAGCGGCGCAGGCATATGTTCTCGGTGAACTCGACGTCGAAGGCGATCTCGGTGATGCGCTCACACACGTGTGGAAGGTCTCTGCCGAGCGGGGGCTCGGGTCGATTACCCCGACCCCGTCTCTCGTCCTGGCCGCGGTCAAGGCTGCGCGATCCTTCGGTATTTTCGGGAGACCTTTGGCTCCACCGTCGTCGCAGGCTCAGGTGAAGGGCCGCTTGCACAGTCTCGCCCGCGACCGCGAGGCGATCGGGCACCACTACGATTTGTCGAACGATTTCTACCAACTGATCCTCGATGAGAACATGGCGTACTCCTCGGGCTATTGGACTTCCGACGCGCCGGAGTACACGCTCGAAGACTCACAGACAGACAAGCTGGATCTGGTGTGCCGCAAGGTCGGTCTCGATCGGGCGCGAGGCCTACGGTTCCTCGATGTCGGCTGTGGTTGGGGCTCGCTGAGCCTGCATGCAGCGCGTGAGTACGGCGCTCGGGTGGTCGGCATCACGATCTCGGCGGAGCAGAAGGCTTTTGTCGACGCGAAGATCCGCGAACTCGGTTTGGAAGACTGGGTCGAGATCCGGCTCCAAGATTATCGTGAGATTCCGGACGGGCCCTTCGATGCGGTCGCGTCGATCGAGATGGGTGAGCATGTCGGTGAGGACAACTATCCGACATACGTGAAAGCGCTCCACGACAACGTTATTGCCGGTGGCCGTGTGCTGATTCAGCAGATGTCACGCACCGGTGCGCACCCCGGGGGAGGTCCGTTCATCGAGTCGTTCATCGCGCCGGACATGTACATGCGGCCGGTCGGTCGCACTGTTGCGATGATCGAGGAAGGTGGACTCGAAGTCCGGGACGTGCACGCCCTGCGTGAGCACTACGTGCGGACCGTCGACGCGTGGATCGAGACCTTCGAATCGAACTGGGATCGCGTCGTGGATCTCGTGGGTGTCGAAGTCGCTCGGGTGTGGCGTCTCTACCTCGTCGGCGGAGGAATGGCATTTCGGGACGGCAGGATGGGCGTCGATCAGATTCTGTCGGTCCGGCCGCACGGTGATGGTCGATCGGATATGGAATCGGTCCGGCCGCAGTGGGTGTCGCGGCGATGAACGGATTCGACTGGGGCGCATTCGGAGTGGTCACGCTCACGAGCCTGTTGGCGATCGCCGTCGGAATGGCAGTGACAGCCACCATCGGTGTACGGATCGGGCGGCACAATGTTGTCGACGTGTCGTGGGGCGCCGGCTTCGTTCTGATCGCGCTCGTGTCCGCGGTAGTGGGAACCGGCGACCTCTGGCGCCGGTTGTTGATGCTTGCACTGGTGGCGATCTGGGGTCTGCGGTTGGCGACGCACATGGCGATCAGATCCCGCGGCAAGGGTGAAGATCCGCGGTACGAAGAAATGCTCGGACGAGCGACGGGTAATCGAACGCTGTATGCGATCCGCAAGATTTATCTCACGCAGGGGATTTCGTTGTGGTTCGTCTCCCTGCCTATCCAGGTCGCAGCAGTATCGAACGGCAGCTTCGGGCTTCTTGTTGTGCTCGGTATCGCGCTGTGGATTGTCGGCGTCACGTTCGAGACGGTCGGCGACCGGCAGATGGAGGAATTCAAATCCGATCCGGGTAGCCGTGGCCACATCATGGATCAAGGTTTGTGGGCGTGGACGCGGCATCCCAACTATTTCGGCGACGCATGCGTCTGGTGGGGGATCTTCCTCGTCTCGGCGTCCGTGTGGCCGGGAGTGTTGACTGTCCTCTCGCCGATCGCCATGACGTACTTCCTGGTCTTCGCCACCGGTGCGCGGTTGCTCGAGCGACATATGGAACAGCGTCCGGGTTATCGCGAGTATCAGCAGCGGACAAGTTACTTCATTCCGCGCCCGCCGAAAGCCCGATCCGGGACGTAGGCTCTTTCGGGTGAGGCGAGAGCATGGGTGATCTGAAGCTGCCGGGTGCGGTGGGAGCGGTTGCCGTCGGCGGAGCATTGGGGGCACTGAGTCGATACGGGCTGGGGGAGCTCTTTCCCCACATCTGGACGACGCTGGTCATCAACGTCGTCGGCTCGTTCGTTCTCGGTGTTCTCGCGGCCCTCCTCGTCCACAACAAGGTTGGGTACCTCTTTCTCGGCACCGGGTTCTGTGGCGGCTTCACCACTTTCTCGTCCTTCGCGGTTCACGCCGTGACGGAGAGTCCGTGGCGATCGATTCTCTATGTACTCGGGACACTGATTCCCGCGATCCTCGCCGCAGCACTGGGCAAAGGGCTCGGTGAACGCTGGATCCGCGCGCGGGACGGAGCGTCGGCATGACAGTTCTCCTGGTGGCACTCGGCGGCGGCGCTGGTGCGAGTGGCCGGTACCTGTTGGCGCGGTATGTACCCGCGTACAAGGGATTCCCGGCTGCGACGTTCGCCGCGAACGTGATCGGCTGCTTCCTCCTTGGATTGTTCACCGGGGCAGCTCTTTCCACCGAGATGGCCGCACTTCTGGCGACCGGATTCTGCGGTGGCTTGTCCACCTACTCGACCTTTGCGAACGAGAATGTCGGGATGGTCGAGAGGCGCCAGACGGCCCTCTCGCTGATCTACATCGTCGTCAGTTTGATCGTCGGACTGTCCGCTGCGTGGTTGGGAATCCAGATTACGGATTGACCGATCCGGCGTCGAGCGTGCACGCCACGCGGCCAGGGTAGACAATTGTCCACAGTCGCGTCGACACAGTGGTCGACCACCGGGCCGAGGGGGATTCGTGGCGCACGAACGAGCAGGACAAGTGGCTCTGCCAGAGGATCTGATCGACGTTCCTCATCTGGTCACCGCGTATTACACGCGCACCCCGGATCCCGAGAACCCGATGCAACAGGTACTTTTCGGCACTTCAGGACATCGCGGTTCCAGTCTCGACGCGGCGTTCAACGAAGCTCACATCCTGGCGACAACCCAGGCGATCGTCGAGTACCGCGCCTCGCAGGGCATCGACGGACCACTGTTCATCGGCCGCGATACACATGCGCTCTCGGAACCTGCCTGGCTGTCGGCGCTGGAGGTCCTGGTCGCCAACGACGTCGTCGTCCTCGTCGATTCACGCGATGCCTACACGCCCACGCCGGCTGTCAGCCACGCGATCTTGCGATACAACTCGACCGGACCGGAGGCAAAGGCCGACGGCATCGTCGTGACTCCTTCACACAATCCGCCACGTGACGGCGGCTTCAAATACAACCCGCCACACGGCGGACCCGCGGATACGGATGCGACGTCGGTTATCGCCGATCGAGCGAACGAGCTACTGCGCAAGGGGCTTTCCGGGGTACGGCGTGTCACGGCGGCGCAGGCGCTGGACCGCGTCGAACGCTACGACTTCCTCCGGTACTACGTCGAAGACCTCCCCTCTGTCCTCAACCTCGATGCAATCCGCGATGCCGGAATCAGGATCGGTGCAGATCCCCTCGGCGGGGCAAGCGTCGACTACTGGGGCGCGATTGCCGAAACTCACCGACTCGACCTCGAAGTGGTGAATCCTCTCGTCGATCCGACCTGGCGATTCATGACGCTCGACACTGACGGCAAGATCCGCATGGACTGCTCGTCGCCCGACGCGATGGCGTCGCTGATCGGAATTCGGGATCGCTACGACATCGCGACCGGAAACGATGCAGACTCCGACCGCCATGGCATCGTCACACCCGACGGCGGGTTGATGAACCCGAATCACTATCTCGCCGTTGCCATCGAGTATCTCTTCGCGAACCGGCCAGGGTGGCGCGCAGACACCAAGGTGGGCAAGACACTCGTGAGTTCCTCGATGATCGACCGCGTGGTCAGCAGTGTGGGCCGCGAATTGCTCGAGGTTCCAGTCGGTTTCAAGTGGTTCGTTCCCGGTCTGCTCGACGGGTCGGTGGGATTCGGCGGCGAGGAAAGCGCCGGTGCATCCTTCCTCCGCCACGACGGTTCCGTCTGGACGACGGACAAGGACGGCATCATCCTTGCGTTGCTCGCGTCGGAAATCACCGCGGTGACGGGAAAGTCTCCGTCGGCGCATTACGACGCGTTGGCCGAGAAGTTCGGGAGCCCGGCGTACGCACGGATCGATGCACCCGCGACACGCGCACAGAAGGCAGTCTTGGCAAAACTGTCTCCCGATCAGGTGAGTGCGACCGAACTGGCGGGTGAACCGATCACGGCGACACTGACCGCGGCGCCCGGAAACGGCGCGGCGATCGGTGGTCTCAAGGTGACGACAGAGAACGCGTGGTTTGCAGCGAGGCCGTCCGGCACGGAGGACGTGTACAAGATTTATGCCGAGTCGATGAAGGGCGCCGATCATCTGGCTCAGGTTCAGGCAGCGGCCAAGGACTTGGTGTCCGGCGTCTTGAAGGCGAACTAGCTCGCGGACCGCTCGTGTCGCCCGGCTAGAATTCCGGGCGACATGAAAACTCGTGCAGCCAAGCTGCCACAGGAAATTTGGGTACTGGTCGCCGCCAGCTTCGTCATCGCCCTCGGGTTCGGGTTGGTCGCTCCGGCTCTACCGCAGTTCGCGCGCAGCTTCGACGTATCGGTCACCGCCGCCACGATCGTGATCTCGTCTTTCGCATTCATGCGATTGGTGTTCGCGCCGATGAGCGGCACTTTGGTACAGAAACTCGGTGAGCGTCCGGTCTACATCGTCGGCCTTTTGATCGTCGCGGTCTCGACCGGTGCGTGCGCTTTCGCGGGGGAGTACTGGCAACTTCTGCTGTTCCGGTCGTTGGGCGGTATCGGGTCGACCATGTTCACGGTGTCGGCTCTCGGGCTGATTATTCGCATGTCACCGCCGGACAGTCGTGGCCGCGTCTCGGGGCTGTACGCGACAAGCTTTCTCATGGGATCGATCGGCGGCCCGCTGGTCGGCGGTGCGCTGTTGCAGTTCGGTCTGCGGATGCCGTTCATCATCTACGCAGTTGCGCTGGTGATCGCCGCGCTCGTTGTCTTCGTGAGCCTGCGTGGATCTCACCTGGCGTCACCGGACAAGGCTGTCGATGTGAAGTCGATGACTCTCGCAGAAGGGCTTCAGTCGCCGGTGTACCGGGCAGCGCTCGGATCGAACCTCGCCTTCGGCGGCGTGATCTTCGGAGTTCGCGTTGCCATGGTCCCTCTGTTCGTCGTGGAGTTCCTCGACCGAGACCCGTCGATAGCGGCCTACGCTCTCACGATCTTTGCCGTCGGAAACGCGTTGGTGTTGATCGTTTCCGGACGGCTCTCGGACCGCTTCGGACGCAAGCCCTTTGTCGTGAGCGGTCTGCTCATCTGCGGTCTGGGAACCATCGCAATGGGATTCACCGACAACCTTGTGGTGTTCTTCGCCATCGCCGCAGTGACTGGTGTCGGCTCCGGGCTCATGAGTCCGGCCCAGCAGGCCGCGGTTGCCGATGTTGTCGGATCGACGGCCCGAGGCGGACCCGTTCTGGCGGTATTCCAGATGATGTCCGACATCGGTGGGGTAGTGGCGCCGATTTGTGCCGGACTGATCGCCCAGCATGTGTCGTACTCGGCGGCCTTCGCGGTGATGGGAGCCGTAGTAGTCGTGTCGGCGACGGGTTGGTTGTTCGTTCCGTCGCGAACGAAGCCCGTCGAATCCGTCGTCGAAGATCTGACTGATGTGACGGTGCTAACGGATACTCCTGCGCGGACAAACCTGGACTGACCGGGCATTCTGTACTCTCGATCGGGTGGCAATTCGCATCGTGAGTCTTGTGGCCCGATTGGGTTTGGCGGCCGTTTGGCTGATTTCCGGGGGACTCAAGTTCTTTGATCCCGTGCAGACGAAGATCGCGGTGCGCGCCTATCAACTGTTGCCCGAGTCGCTGGTAGGTCCGGTGGCGACGGCTCTTCCCCTGGTCGAAATAGTGCTGGGCCTGCTGATCCTCGTCGGGCTGGCGGTGCGCGTATCCGCTGCGGTCTCGGTGGTCATCCTCACGGTTCTCATTGCGGTGATCATTTCGGTGTGGGCCAGGGGATTGTCCATCGACTGCGGATGTTTCGGCGGCGGAGGTGCAGCCGACGTCGGCGCTTGGGACTATCTGAAGGAGATTCTCCGGGACCTGGGCTTCTTGGCACTTGCCGTCTGGCTGCTCGTGTTCCCGCGTTCGCCGCTCGCATTGGGGCCCGGATCACGCGCGGCGTTCTCAGTGGATACTCAGTCTTCAGTGGCAAGGTAAGCAATCGGTAAATCGTTTCGACGCACGAAGGACTGCATCAGCGTGAGCACCAAGAGCAGCAAGAACAAATACTCGCCGGAACCGGTCTCGAGCCGCTCCACCTACATCATCGGTGGCCTCGCGGTGCTCGTGATCGCGGCCCTCGTCATCGGCGGTGTCTTGTGGACGAACAGCAAGAACAAGCCCCAGAACGACGGCTACGGCTCCGTGCAGAGTTCCGAAGTTGCCGTCACGGTGCAGGACAACGGAGTGGTGCTGCTCGGCAAGCCCTCCGCCGCGACGACCATTGATCTCTTCGAGGATCCGCTGTGCCCCGCCTGCGCTGCTCTCGAGCACCTCAGTGGCCAGGCTCTCGCGGCCGCCGTCGACAACGGTGACGTCGCCGTGCGGTACCACATGCTGAACTTCCTCAACCGGGCGTCGGGCAGTGGTGACTACTCCACACGGGCCGGCGCCGCTCTGCTCTGCGTCGCTCAGGGTGGTGACGCGATCGCGTACTCCGCATTCCACAACAAGCTTTTCGCGACCGACACGCAGCCTGCCGAGGGCGGCAGCAGCGACCACACCAACGACGACCTCGCCCAGATCGCTCGTGATGCGGGCGCATCCGAGGACGTGGCAACCTGCATCTCTTCCGGTACCAACGTCGAAGCAGCCGCGGCCAATGCTGCAGCCGCCAGCCAGGCGCTCAAGGATGTCGGGTCGAACGGGACGCCCACGGTAGTGGCGAACGGCAAGATCGTTGACACGGGCAGCAGCGACTGGGTTTCCAAGCTCTCCTCCTGAGCTGAAGCGGCCGCTCGGACGAGGAGCGGCCGCTTCGCTCTGACCAGGCGATTTGTTGCCCAGGAGTCAAGTGGTGTAACTTTCTTCCAGCAAGCGGAAAGCAGAAAAGCCGCTGCGAGTTCGACTGTTAGAGTTAATTGAATACGGGGCTATGGCGCAGCTGGTAGCGCACCACACTGGCAGTGTGGGGGTCAGGGGTTCGAGTCCCCTTAGCTCCACCCGAACAAATGCTCTGCACCAATCGGTGCAGAGCATTTGTTGTTTTCGAGCCAGTGTTGTGTTGTCGACCCTGTGTTTTTCGAGCCCCTATTGCATGCAGCACAGTTCTGCCTAGATGTGTCGACCGCCATAACGCCAGGGCGTCAATGTTCAATAACGTCCGCGATGAGGCCTGATCATCCCGTGCATTCTCAGCATGGGGACCGTTGGCGGAACGGAGAACCATGAGTGCACACGTGGTGATAATCGGGGCAGGATATGCGGGCGTCATGGCAGCGAAGCGGCTGCTGAGAACTCGGTCGGACATCACGGTGACCGTCGTGAATCCGCGCCCACACTTCGTGCAAAGAATCAGGCTCCATCAGATGATTGCGGCCGGCTACGACGCGACGGTCTCGTTCGACAGGGCGCTACCGCGTGCGGCACACCGAGTCTTCGGAGAGGTGACGACGATCGAGGCGGCGCTCGGCAGGCTCACCCTCGACGACGGCAGCGTGCTCGACTACGACTACTTGGTCTACGCAGTCGGAAGCAGGCAGTTGCCCAGCACGATCGCCGGGGCGGACGAGCACGGGTTCGGCGTCGCCGAATTCGAGGACGCGGTCCGCCTCTCGTCCAGGCTGGCGACTCTCGACGAGAAGGCTGCGGTCTGCGTAGTCGGCGGCGGTCTCACCGGGATCGAGACTGCCGCAGAATTGGCTGAGCAGCGAAGCAGCCGAATCACTTTGGTGACCGGAGGAATCTTGGCCCCGGATCTGTCAGAGCGTGCTCGATCGGCAATTCTCAGAACATTGACCGACCTTGGGGTTGATATTGTCACCGAATCCCGGGTGACTCGGATCGACGGTTCGTCCTGCGAGCTAGCGGGAGGTGTACGGGTTGAGGCCGATTGCACGATTCTCGCGACAGAATTCGGTGTCCCCGATCTGGCGCGCCGAAGTAGCCTTCCCGTCGACGAACTCGGTCGTCTGAAGGTCGACGATGGACTGGAATGCTCGTCCCACCCCAACATCTTTGGTGCGGGTGATGCGGTCGCAGTCGGTGATCTCTCACTGAGGATGAGTTGTCAGGCCGCGATCCCCTTGGGAGTCCATGCGGCCGAAACGATCCTGCATCGACTCGAAGGTTCCGCGCCGCGCCCGGTGACTCCGAAGTTCGCAGGTCGGTGCATCAGTCTCGGGAGGCGGCGAGGTGTGTTCCAGCGGACCACTCGTGTCGACGAAGCAACGGGCATGTTTATTGCAGGCAGGGCGGGTGCATTCGTCAAGGAAAGGGTCTGTTCGTCGACGACCGAATGGGCTGTCACTCCACGCCGCTCTCTCTTCTACAGCTGGACATGAGCCGCAGTTGGTCACGCTCGATCGCAGATTCGGTCGATGATCGCCGCAGTCTTGCGGACGTACGGTTGACGGACGACGTCTTCGTGACACGCGTCGACGTCGTCGAAATCGAGGGAGCCTGTGGCGATGAGTGACCAGATCTCACGTCCACGGTTGTTGGTGGCTCCACGGATCACCGTGACAGGCGCGGCGCACGTTCGCATCCGATGCTTCCGGAGCGCCTGGCCGCCGATGTAGAGGAACACCGTCCACTGGGTGGCCGGTGGGTACTGCAGAATGCCGGCGAACAGCGTGCGGATCCACATGGCCGCGACGGTGCGTCTGGTCGGCTTCCAGCGGGCATTGGTGGATGGTTGTGGTGCAAGGTCGACGATCGACGGATCCAAAGTGATGCCCGCTCGACCAGCCAGTCGTGCGGCAGCCTCGGTGGAGATTCTGGTGTCGAGAACGGTGACGTGTTCGACAGTGTCACCTGACTCGGACAGCTGTGTCGCCATTTCCAGCGCCACGTAGCCGCCGTACGAGTATCCGGCGAGGAGGTATGGCCCGGTGGGCTGAATCTTCTTGATTTCGAAAATGAAACGGCGGGCGCTTGCTTTCACCGACCGGTCGGGTAGTCCGCGAGATTCGAAGCCGTGTGGCTGAAGTGCGTAAACCGGCCGATCGGTGTGAAGCGCTTTCGACAAGGTGGACAGCGTCGTCGATGGGCACCCCGCTCCGTTCATGATGAACAGCGGTCGCCCGGAGCCTTCGAGCTTCAGTGGCACCATCGTGTTGTGACAGACGCGATCATCGGGATCGATTCTGCGCCGATCCACCAGCGCTGCAAGGTCTTTGACGGTACTGGCGGCCGCGAACTCCGCCGCCGTGATCCGGATCCGGAACATGTCGTGAATCTTTGCCACCACTTCGGTTGAAGCAAGCGAATCGCCGCCGAGTTCGAAGAAGTCGTCCTCACGGTCGATGGAGTCGATACCGAGAATCGACTCCCAGATCGAGGACAACCACAATTCGGCGGGCCCGGCGAGAGTCGGTGGAGTGGACCGCACCTCGACGGAGGGCAGCGCTGTTCGATCGACCTTTCCTCTTTCGTTGCGGGGCAACGCCGGCATCAGAACAAAATGTCGGGGGAGCATCCAGGCCGGCAGATATGTCGCCAATTCGCGCCGCATCTCGGCGCCCGACCGTGCCATCACGGCTTTGGTCAGGACCACGTAGGCGACGATCTCCGGTCGATCGTTCTCGAGGACGACGGCCACGAAAACATCGGCGACGCCTGGAATTCGACGAATATGCGCCTCGACTTCCATCGGCTCCACCAGGTAGCCCCGAATCTTGACGGCGTCGTCGACGCGGCCCCGCAGTTGTAGTTCGCCGCGTTCGTCGATACGGCCCCGGTCACCGGTCCGGTAGATGCTCACTCCGTCGCCGAGGCGCGTGAATCGTGCCGCAGTGCGATCCGGGTCACCGTGGTATCCATCGGCAAGATCGCTCGAGACAACCTGTATCTCGCCGATCTCTCCGTCGGGAAGAGGCACGCCGTTCACATCGACGATCTGTACGTCCTTGCCGTCGCGAGCACGTCCGGCCGGAACCACTCCGACGGGTAGTTCGGAATGTGGTGGGAACGCGTTGTACGCGACGACACCGGTCTCGGTGGTGGCCAGCCAGTTGACGTACGTGACGCGAGCGAAGCCGTGACTGCGATGGCGCGCGTAGTCCTCGCCGTGAACTGCTTCCCCGTACGTCACGACGACCCGCAGCGATCCGAGCGAATTATCCGGTGCTTCATCGGATTCGAGGCTTGACCATGCCCGCAGGAATGACGGCGCGCAGTGCGCGGTCGTGATCGAATTCTCGATCAGCCAGTCGTCGATTCCCGAAACTCCGTCGACGCGTGGATCCCAGCAGAAGACCGTGACGCCGTTCATCAGTCCCATGATCAGGGCCGTGATTCCGGCTCCGAAACTGACGGGCAACAGGTTTCCGATGTGATCGTCGGGGCGCAGGTCGATTGCTGCGGCAAGTTCGTCGGCTTTGTTCAGGCACATGGAGTGGCTCAACACGACTCCCTTGGGCGCTCCACTGGTCCCTGATGTGAACGCGATCATGGCAGGGTCGGAACTCGATGGTTCCAGCGCGTTGTCGAAACGGAAGCCGGTTGCGGCCGATTCGTCGAGGATCGACTGCAGCGCGACGGCGCCCGAGGCGCTCATGATGTGCGCTCGCCGGGCCTCGGGGAGTTGTGGGTCGATCATGACCAAAGGTCGACCGGAAATCAGAGTAGCGAGGATGGCGGGCACCGACTCGGCGGTTGGTTCGAGATCAACCGCAACCGGGCGAGCCCCGTGTGACCCACGTAGGCGAAGTTCGCGGACCAATGCATCGGTCCGGAGTTCGAGTTCGGCGAAAGTGATCCGGTCGCGCGGAGTCACGACGGCAACGGTGTCGTGCTGCATCGAGGTGACTCGGCGCCACCTCGACTCGATCGTCTCGTCGATGACTGCATAGCGAGTGCGCTCGAGACCTAAGTCGACAACCTTCATCATAGTAGCTCCGTCCGACTTTCAGCTATCTTTGAGCAAAGACTACATAAGGTTTGTGAAGTAGGTCCATAACAAACCGAAAGTAGTTTTACATACGTCCCCATCCTCCAGTCCGTCAGCTCCGAATACCTTGAGGAACCAATGCCGATCGAGCGTTGTACAGACGAGGAGCAATGACATGAAGTGGTCGGGGCGAAGTGCGATTGCGATTGCGGGAGTGTGCGCCGCAGCGACGCTGTTTTCGGGAACCGCGCAGGCGAGCCCACTCTGGGAACCTCTGCAGCCGGTGGCGAACCTGGACGCCGCGCGCTACGTAGGGGAATGGAACCAGGTGGCGGCGATTCCTCAGCCCTTCAACCTCGCGTGCGCGAAGGACACCCGGGCGAGTTACGGGATCGTCGATTCGTCGAACGTGAGCGTGAAGAACACGTGTACGACGTGGACCGGCCAAGCCAACGAGATCGTCGGGAATGCCCGAGTTACCGATCCAGCAACGGGTGCCCAGTTGCATGTGAGCTTCCCCGGGGTGCCCTCGCAGGAGAGTTTGGACGGTCCGCCCAACTACATCGTCACGTATATCGCCGACGACTATTCGTGGGCACTGGTGGGCGATCCACTCAGGCTTTCCGGGTTCGTGCTCTCACGGTCCCCGATTGTCAACGCGGCCGGCTGGAGTGAGATCCGTCGGGTCGCCGAATCCCGTGGATACAACGCGTGCACGATCTTGACGTCACCGACCACCGAGGGCACGTCGGACATCCGTCCGCTCTGCACGGTGTGAGTCTGCTGTCAGCGTGAACCTTCCGGAGCCACACTCCACTACGATCACTGATCGGTACGTGTGGTTTCGGAAGGTTGCGTGGTGGCGAAGAAGCAGATTCCCGTAATAGTCGTCGCAGGCTTTCTCGGTTCGGGCAAGACGACGCTGCTCAACCATCTTCTGCGCAACAACGACGGTGTACGCATCGGCGTGATCGTCAACGACTTCGGCTCCGTCAACATCGACTCGATGATGGTCGCCGGTCAGGTCGATTCGATGGTCTCTCTCAGCAACGGCTGTTTGTGCTGCGCTGTCGACGTCTCGGACATGGACGAGATGCTGAACAAGTTGGCGCACCGGCAATCCGGGATCGACGTCATCGTCATCGAGGCGAGCGGGCTTGCTGAGCCGCGGAACATGATTCGACTCGTCCTCGGAAGTGAGAATTCGTCTGTCGTCTACGGCGGCCTGGTGGTCCTGGTCGACGGAGCCAATTTCTCCACCGTTCGCCGCGAACATCCCGAGCTCGATCAACATGTCCGCCTGGCAGACCTGGTGGTAGTCAACAAGATCGACAGCGTTCCGGTCTCCGAGCGCGAGAGATTCACGGCCGGAATTCGCGAGTTGAATCCGCGAGCGCCGATAGTGGAGACGGCGCATTCACGGATAGACCCTGCTCTGCTGTTCGATTCCGGTGAGGTGACCCCTCCCGCTCCGGGCGATCAACTGAGCCTCGACGAGCTCCTTCGCGAGGGGCACGACGACGATCACGAGGACGGCTCGTGTCACCACGATCACCTGCACCACCGCTACGAATCGGTTGATTTCACGTCGGAGATGCCACTCGATGCCAGGGCTCTGACGCATTTCCTCGAGAATCAACCGCCGGGGGTGTACCGCATCAAAGGATTCGTGAACTTCGAGATTCCGGGTTACACAGGAAAATTCGAGATCCAATCGGTGGGTGATCATGTTCGGATCACGCCGCTGCGGTGGAAGTCGGGCGAACCTCGAACCACGCAACTGGTTGTGATCGGTACCGGGATGGATTCGGGAGCGGTCGGCAGCGCGCTCCGCGCCTGCGTGCGCGAGGAAACGGTCGAACCGCACCCCGACGCCATGCTGGGATTGCACCGCTATACCGTCGGGGCGTGAGTGAATCAGATGTATCCGTGTACGAAGCGATTCGGCGACGGCGAGACGTTCGCGCCGAGTTCTCGGGAGAGGTCATCCCCGACGAAACGCTGATGCGCATTCTCGACGCCGCCCATCGCGCGCCGAGCGTGGGAAACACGCAACCGTGGGATTTTGTCGTCGTTCGTAATCCGGAGACGCTCAATACCTTCGCGGCACATGTCGCCGATGCCCGGCTGAAGTTCGCGCAGTCTTTGCCCGAGGATCGCCGATCGACGTTCGACCCTATCAAGATCGAGGGAATCGCCGAGAGCGGTACCGGCATCGTCGTCACTTACGACCCGTCACGCGGTGGCCCGAACATCCTCGGCCGTCATACCGTCGACGACACCGGACTGTTCTCGGCGGTACTCGCAATTCAGAATTTGTGGCTCGCCGCAGTGGCCGAGGAGATCGGCATCGGCTGGGTTTCGTTCTACGACGAGAAGTACCTCACCGAACTCATGGGCATTCCGTCGCCCGTACGCCCCATTGCGTGGCTGTGCGTCGGGAAGGTGACTGAGTTTCAACAGGTTCCGGATCTCGAGCGCTTCGGATGGCGACAGCGCCGGCCATTGGCCGACGCTGTCCACTACGAAACCTATTGAGTTGTACCGGGTGGCCTAGCGCGCGGGACGGCCCCCGGTGGAGCCTGCGGTGCGAGCGCCGCCGCCGGTGCGGGGACGGCGAGCGCCGCCGCCTGCATGTTCCTGACGAGCAACTCCGCCGGTGCGAGCACCGCGTGACTGACCGCCTTGTCCGGAGCGCGCCTGACCCGAACGTGCTGCGCCGCCGCGTCCACCCTGGCCGGCGGGACGCTGTCCGCGTCCACCGTTCGGCTGGGCCGGAGCCTTCGGAGCCGGCGTGACGTGCGGTGCGATGTCGCCGACCAACTTGACGACGTGCTCGGAGTTGGCAGTCGAACGAACCGGGGTCACCTTGATGGCTGCCTTACGCATGAGGATCGCGAGATCCTTACGCTGCTCGGGCAGAACCACGGTGACCACGTCGCCGGCGCTGCCTGCTCGAGCGGTGCGACCACTGCGGTGCAGGTACGCCTTGTGCTCGGCCGGCGGATCGACGTGGACGACCAACTCGACGTCGTCGACGTGGACGCCGCGCGCTGCGACGTCGGTGGCGACGAGGACGCGCGCTTCACCGGCGGAGAATGCCGCCAGGTTACGGTCGCGAGCAGCCTGAGAGAGGTTGCCGTGCAGGTCCACTGACGGGATGCCCGACTCGGTGAGCTGGCGAGCCAACTTGCGTGCCTGGTGCTTGGTGCGCATGAACAGGATGCGACGACCGGTACCGGAAGCGAGCTTCTCGACCAGAGCCTTCTTGGCTTCGACGCCGTCGACGTCGAACACGTGGTGCGTCATCGCTGCGACGGGGGAGTTGGCCTCGTCCACCGAATGCATGACCTCGTTCTTGAGGAAACGCTTGACGAGCTTGTCGACGCCGTTGTCCAGCGTTGCCGAGAAGAGAAGGCGCTGCCCGTCCTGCGGGGTGGACGAGAGGATGCGGGTGACGACGGGCAGGAAGCCGAGGTCGGCCATGTGGTCGGCCTCGTCGAGCACGGTGATCTCGACGGCGTCGAGGCTGACGAATTTCTGCTTCATGAGGTCTTCGAGGCGACCGGGGCAGGCGACGACGATGTCGACTCCGGCCTTGAGAGCCTGAACCTGGCGGTGCTGCGAGACGCCACCGAAGATGGTGGTCACGCGCAAGTCGTATGCGGCGGCCAACGGTTCGAGGGTTGCGGTGATCTGGGTGGCGAGCTCACGCGTCGGTGCGAGCACCAGGCCGAGCGGTCGACCCGGACGACGCTTGCCCCCGGACAGTTCGCCGGCGAGGCGGGAGACCATGGGGATGGAGAACGCGAGGGTCTTGCCGCTTCCGGTCTTTCCGCGGCCCAGTACGTCGCGCCCCGAAAGAGTGTCGGGGAGGGTGTCGATCTGGATCGGGAACGGAGAAGTGATTCCGCCGTCTTCGAGAGCTTTCACCAGCGGTGCGCGCACACCGAGGGCTGCGAAGGTGGTAGCGGGCGTAGAGATGTCAGACAAGTGTGTTCAGAGCCTTTCGGGCACGTGTTCGTGCCCGGATGCCGACACGGGAATTAACCGGTCGAACAATCAAGCACAGTGGTGGCGGCGCTGCCGGTCGGCAGGCTTCTTCGCCGTAAGAAGAGCGGGTGCATTGAGCACTCAGCAAGAAAATTTGCGTTCTACGACGCTGGATGCCCGATTTCAGGCACCTAGTGATCGCAACTCTACCTTCTCGGAGCGTTCGACCTACAACCCGACCCATTCGGAGACGCCGTTTGCGAAGTGTTGCCGCTTCCAGATCGGTACCTCGTGCTTGATGCGCTCCACCAGTTCGGCGCACGCGGCGAACGCCTCCGCTCGATGCGGGGCGGCGACGGCGGCGACCAGTGCGAGGTCACCGATCTCGAGGTGGCCGACGCGATGGATCGCGGCAACCGGCAGGCCGGTCGAGGCTGCAACCTCTTGGCAGCACGTCTCGAGAAAGCGTTCCGCGTCCGGGTGTGCCTGGTACTCCAACGCTGAAACTGCTTGACCTCCATCGTGATTGCGCACCGTTCCCGTGAACACCACAACAGCGCCGTTCTTCGGACCGGCAACGGCGGCGTCGACGGTGTCTGCGTGAATCGGTTGCTCGGAGATCCGAGCTAGTAGCTCACTCATCGTGTGCTCCTCCGCCTGCGACCTGCGCGAGCAGGTGATCGATGATGGGTTCGAGGACGGCGAGACCGTCCTTCACTCCACCGGGAGAACCCGGAAGATTGACGATGACCGTCGTACCTGTGAGACCTGCCACACCACGGCTCAGTGACGCGTGCGGGGTCTTCTCGAGGCCCTTGGTTCGGATCGCTTCTGCGACCCCGGGCAACTCACGGGTCAAGACTGCCCGGGTAGCTTCCGGCGTTGCATCCGTGGGGGAGGCACCGGTGCCGCCGGTGCTGATGACAAGCGACGGGGAGCCCTCCTTGGCGTCAGCGATGCCTGCCGCGATGTCTGCGTCGGCGTACACAAGCGGTCCACGCACCTCGAAGTCCCGCTCGCGTAGCCAGGCTGCGATCGTCGGTCCGGTGGTGTCGGGTCTGGTTCCGTTGGCACCGCCGGTGGAAGCGACGAGGACGGTTGCGGACCGTGGCGAGGCGAAGGCGTGCGCCGGAGATGTCTGTGAGTTCTGAGTGTCGCGGGTCCAATGTCCGTGTTTACCACCGTCTTTGGTGAGCAGGCGAACACCGTTCATAGTGGCTCCGGGATCGACCGCTTTGACCATGTCGTGCAAGGTCAGGCCGGCTACCGCGACGGCGGTGAGTGCTTCCATCTCGACGCCGGTCTGTCCGCGAGTCTTTGCCGTCGCTTCGACGGTGATCGAGGTTTCGGTGAACCCGAATTCCACCTTGACCGACGAAAGCGCGAGCTGATGACACAACGGGATCAGCTCGGACGTCTTTTTTGCACCGGCGATTCCGGCAATGCGCGCGGTGGTGAGGACATCGGCCTTGGGCATGCCGTCGGCGCGGACGAGGCGAACTACCTCGGCGGTCGTGACGAGTTCACCGGCAGCGACGGCGATGCGCGTCGTCTCGGCCTTGGCGCTGACGTCGACCATGCGCGCTCGGCCTTCGCTGTCGACGTGTGTCAATTCGGTCATGAGTGTCCTTTGAATCAGATCGAGTGAATCAAATCGAGGAAGTCGAGAGCGGGACGACGTCGACGAGATCGCCCGCGCCGAGTTCGGTCACGGCAGCGGGGACGTCGATCAGGACGTCGGCCCACGCCATTGCTGCAACGAGGTGCGAGCCGGGTCCGGCCACGAGTTCGATACCGTCCGCAGTTCTGCGCGCGCGCAGGAACTGGCGCTTGCCATCAATCGAGTGCAGCGGTGCAGTCAGTGGCAGCCGTTCGCGCGGGATCTCGGGCAGACCCGCGGCCCGGCGCAGTTCGCCGCGGGCGAAGACCTCGAACGAGACCATCGTGCTGACCGGATTGCCCGGGAAACTCAGTACCGGCACTTCGTTCACGACTGCAGTGCCTTGCGGGCCACCAGGTTGCATTGCGACGTGGCCGAAGTGTGCACCCAGAGGGGTGAGAGTTTCCTTCACCACCTCGAAGTCGCCCATGGACACCCCACCGGAGGTGAAAACCAGATCGGCGACCGAGGTTGCGTACGAGAGTAATTCGCGGAACTCGGCGGGGTCGTCGCTGCTTCGGGCGACGGAGACGACATCGGCGCCGTTGGCTTCGGCCAATGTTGCCAAAGCTGGGCCGTTGGAATCGTAGATCTCGCCGGGTTCGAGAGTTGTTCCGGCACTTTTCAGTTCGGCGCCTGTCGTAATTATCGCGACCCGTGGCTTCGTGTACGTGTCGAGCGAGGCCAGGCCCACAGCACTCAGCGCGGCGATATGGCGAGGTTCCAAGTGTGTTCCGGCCGTGACCAGTAGCATTCCGGCAGTGATGTCGCTGCCACGTTCGCGAACGAATTCGCCTACAGACCTGCCCCGTTCGATGGTGACCACGTGTTCGGTGACGCCCGTGGTGTCCTCGACGGGAACGACGGCGTCGGCACCCTCGGGGAGCGGCGCACCGGTCATGATGCGAAATGCCGATCCTGGAAGGTGTTTCGGTGGTTTTCCGCTTCCGGCGGCGATCACGCCTCGAACCGTCAGTGTCGTGGGAACCGAGGCAACGGATGCGGCGTCGACCGCATATCCGTCCATCTGTGAGTTGCGGAAGAGGGGCAGGTCCACCGGCGATGCGATATCCGAGCAAGTTATGCGCCCCAACGCTTCTGCCGTCGGAACCGCCGACGGAGAGAGGGTGTGCAGGCCGGTGAGCAATCCGGAGATGTGCGCAGCGTGTTCCTCGACCGAACGCGCGCTCATGACAGTAACCTCGACAACCTCGACATGTTTTGATCCTAGGCGGTGTGGTCCGTCCGACACACGGAGTACGGCTTTCGGTCATACTGGAGCAATACGGAAGTTGGTGAAGTGATGACAGTGGTCTCGATGGGAATTCCCACCGTGCGGTTTGACGCTGCCTCCCTCGCCGGTCGTCCCGAGACGGATCTCCTGGTCGACAGGTTCGGGCGTGTTGCCAGAGATCTGCGAGTCTCGATCACCGAGAAGTGTTCACTTCGTTGCACGTATTGCATGCCGGAGGAAGGCTTGCCGGCCATCGCTGCGGAAGACCTTCTGAGTGCCGACGAGATCGTTCGAGTAGTCGGAATCGGTGTCGAACGAGTCGGTATTCGCGAGGTGAGATTCACCGGCGGCGAGCCGCTGATGCGTAGTGACCTCGAAAAGATCATCGCGGGATGCGCCGCGCGTGTGCCAGGAATTCCACTTGCCATGACCACCAACGCCGTTGGGCTCGAACATCGTGCCGCAAAGCTGGCTGCAGCTGGTTTGACCCGCGTGAATGTTTCCCTGGATTCGGTTGATCGCGCGCACTTCGCGGAATTGACGCGTCGAGACAGGTTGCCTTCGGTTCTCGCGGGAATCCGAGCGGCCGCGGTGGCTGGCCTTGCGCCGCTCAAGGTAAATGCCGTTCTCATGCGCGAAACGCTCCACGGCGCGGCGGACCTTTTACAGTGGTGCCTCGACGCCGGAGTCGAATTGCGGTTCATCGAACAAATGCCTCTCGATGCAGACCATGCTTGGGCGCGCGAGAACATGGTGACTGCGGCTGAATTGCTGTCGGTATTGAGTGAGCGTTTCGAATTGGCCGCAATCGGTCGCGAAGACCCGTCGGCTCCTGCTGAAGAATGGCGTGTCAACGGGACTGAAATGACGGTGGGGATCATCGCTTCGGTGACGCGCTCGTTCTGCAGTGATTGCGATCGGACGCGAATGACTGCAGAGGGGACAATTCGGTCATGTTTGTTCAGTGACCGTGAAGTTGATCTGCGTGCCGCGCTCAGGGCCGGAGCAAGTGACGACGAACTTGCGGATTTGTGGCGCGGTGCGATGTGGAACAAGTGGGCAGGGCACGGCATCGACGCCGCGGACTTCGTTCCGCCGGAAAGAAGTATGGGAGCGATCGGTGGCTGATCCGCATTCGATCTCGGTTCGTTACTTTGCTGCTGCAGCGGATGTATCCGGTTGCCGTAGCGAGGTAGTCGCCATTTCGCCCGACAACACACTTGCCGAGTTGGTGGCGGTCTTGGTCGGGCGATACGGACCGGAGATGGAGCGAGTGCTGTCGGTCTCGGCTTTCCTCGTCGGTGACGAGTTGACTCGCGACGTCTCTCGAGCCTCCGGTAGCGCTGTCGATATTCTTCCGCCTTTCGCTGGAGGCTAGTCCGCGAATTGCCGGCGTAGCTATTTGTGGGCTGCCGTCGTATTGTCCTTTTTCGGTTTCCCGGTCCAAATATTTATATCTTGATCACTCCAGCTCAAGTGGCATCTATCTCCGTTTTCTCCATTGTTGGTCAATTGTCCAGCATTGGTCGTTTTGTTTAGTTTCTCCTACTTTTGGGGGAGTAAATGCACTTCTAATTGCCCAGGTGAATTGTCATCTGTTTGGATGACAAAAGAAATACCTTCGCTGTTGGTAATTGTCGACATGTGTTAATTTTGGCGCAATTCCACTCGGGATATGTGAAAGGTATTTCAATGTCGATTAATTCCACGCGCCGTGTCGGAGTCGTCGTAGCGCTCCTCGGGGCAGCTGCACTCACCGCTCCGGCAATTGCTACTGCGCTTCCGTCCACCGGTTCTCTCGGCTCTTCTGCGCCGGAAGCCTCGTGCTCGACCCTGTCCACCGAAGCGACGCCGAACGGGTGGGGCATCCCGTTCACCGACGAGAAGGATCAGACCGCGTCGTACTCGGCCGACAACGTTCTCGACAAGGACGGTTCACTGAAGCTGGCCGTCGACGGTACCGGCGATCGTTCGGTTTCCTACCATTCGGCCGGCGGTATCAAGCTGTCCGACGCAGTCAGCAAGGCGATCGGTTTCGCCGAGCGCGCCGCCACGCCGACTGCGGCGTTCCAGCTCCGCCTCACCGGAACCACCGGCGGAAAGTTCGAGAACGGATTCACCACCTTGGTGTGGGTCCCGGGACCGGACGCGACGCCGACGGCTGACGGCGGCGTTCACGCGGATCTCCAGAAGGGCGTGTGGTGGAGCACTCAGAACATCGACGGCGCCAAGGACCGCGTGTCAGTGCCTTTGGCTGACATCGTCGCCGCGAACCCGAAAGCGGTAGTCGACCACTACGGCGTCAGTGTCGGGACCGGTTCCGCTGCCACCTCGACGCTGGTCGATGCGGTGCAGTTCAACGGATGCACCACCAACTTCGCGAAGAAGGATCCGGCTTCGGGAACGGGTTCGCTGGGCGACGTCTTCGGCAGCCTGTTCGGTAGCTAGTCGCTGGTAAGAGTTACTTCCACCAGTCATCCAGGGGTGTGACCGGCACCGTGCGCTTGTGACGAGTGTTGGCGAACATCTTCTCGAGCTTTTCGGCTACCTCGGAGGAAACGTCCTTTCCTTCGAGGTAGTCGTCTATCTGTGAGTACGTGACGCCGAGGGCAACTTCGTCGGGCAGCGCGGGTCGGTCGTCCTCGAGGTCGGCGGTCGGCACCTTGCGCCACGTGCTCTCCGGTGCGCCCAATTCCTGCAGCAATGCAGCGCCCTGACGTTTGCTCAAGCCGGTGAGCGGCGTGATGTCGACGCCGCCGTCACCGAACTTCGTGAAGAAGCCGGTAATCGCTTCTGCGGCGTGGTCGGTACCGATCACCAAGTAGCCGAGCTGACCGGCAATCGCATACTGAATGACCATTCGTTCGCGCGCCTTGATGTTGCCGCGGACGAAGTCGCGCAGTTCGCCGTTCCCCAACGCCTCGGAGGCCTCACGGGCTGTGGCGTCGGCGCCAGGCTTGACGTTGACCGTGAGAGAGCGGTCCGGCTTGATGAAGCCGAGTGCGATCTGAGCATCGGATTCGTCGGCCTGCGCGCCATAGGGGAGTCGAACGGCGACGAACTCGGCCTCGTGGCCTTCTTCACGAAGTTCAGTGACCGCGCGTTGGGCGAGGGATCCGGCGAGCGTGCTGTCCTGACCGCCGCTGATTCCCAGAACGAACCCTTTGGCGGGGGTCGAGCGCACGTAGTCCTTCAGGAACTGGACTCGCGCGCGAACCTCCGCTGCGGCGTCGATTGTCGGCTTTGTGCCGAGTTCTTCGATGATGCTTTCACGCAGTGTGGCCATGAATGGACTCTAGCGATGTGAGCAGGCGCGTGCAGTGCCACCGTATCCGGGGCGGTACGGTCGCGCACATGAGTGCGAACAACGTTCTGGTGGTCAGTGCGACGAAGTCGGAAGCGGCATACGTGCCGCAAGGATACGAACTGCTGATCACGGGGATTGGAAAGGTCAGTGCTGCAACAGCAGTCGCCTCTGCTCTCGCGCGGTACGAGCGGGAGAATCTGCCGCTGGTCGTCAACATCGGGACCGCCGGTGCGCTGCACGCGCACCACGGTGGCCTCTATGTTCCCGGGGTTGTCATCAATCACGACATCAGCAGCACCGCGATCCGAGCGCTGGGGCACGACGTCGCGGACCGTTTGGTGCTCGCCGGCGGTGACGACTCGGTGTTGGCGACCGGCGACGCATTCATCGCCGACACTGCGACCCGGGACGCTCTCGCTCAGCGAGCCGATCTGGTCGACATGGAGGGGTTTGCCATCGCATTCGCCGCGCAGGCTGCGGGTGCTAGCTGCCGACTCGTCAAACATGTCAGCGATCACGCGGACGACTCGGCCTTGGACTGGCCCGCGATGATCGATGCCAGCGCCCGCGAATTGGGGCGCTGGCTGCTCGACAACGTCTGATCGAGCCTGCAGCGTCTGGTCAAGCCTGCGCAGTCAGTATCAATCCGGTGTTGTCGGGCTTGCGCAGGGTCAGTGTGTCGGCGTCGACGGTGTAGCTCACTTCACCGTCGAGTACCGCCAGGATCTGACGCTCGATGTCCATGTTCTCCTCGGGGCAGGCCATTCGCGTGGTTGCCATCGGCGTGAACGTGACTGTGGTGTCGGATACCTGGGCGCTTCCGGTCATGCGATTGCATCCGGTGGTTCCGCTGACCGAACCGTCTGCGGCAATCGTGAGTTCGGGAGCTGACGTCTCCAGAGCCAGGCTCGTACTGATCGCATCGGGACCGATGAGTGACGTGACGGTCCACGTCGTGCCCTGCAGAGGTCGATCCGGCGTGACGATCTTCTTGTCCTGCAGAGTCACTGTGGCGTCGTCCGATGTCAGGGTGAGGGTGTCGCCGTCGAGGCTCCACGTCGGCGCGGAGGTCAGCAATGTTGTTGTCCAGGCGTCGGATTCGGCGATGCCGGGAGGGCAGCCCATCATGGTCGACGCCATGGTGCCGGTGGTCAGCTTGCCGTCGGTGAACTCGACCGAGCCGTTTGCCGTGTTGCATCCGGCACTCGCGGACACTCGATCCGCTTGGCTGAAATCGAGAGTCAGCGGGCCACCGCCGGGAATTTGTGTTCCGTCGACGGAGGTCGAGATGAAGACGCGGCCGGAGGGGTCCGTCTTGTCCTCGGGGGAGTCGGACGAAGCGGAGCAACCGCTTACCGCGGCGATGGTCAGGAGGCCGATGACGGCAGCTGCGATGCGCATGGGCTCACATTAAGTGGTGGGACGGATCTGGGGAGTCAACATCGAGTAACGCGCCGGGCAAGGTCTTCCCAGCCGGCGGCCAGGCGCTCGGTGGTCATCCCGAGATCGCGCACCTGATGAAGGACAAGCGACGCTTCGAGTGGTGCCAACAGCGCTGAAGCGAGCAGATCGAGGTCGCCCTCGACGCCGGCTCCTCGAAGAAGTCCGATGACGTGAGCGATGCCGAGTGCTCGTGCCGGACCGCCGAAGCGGTATTCAGGAGCGTTTTCCGCCGCTCGGAGGACTTCGCCCTGTACTTCCACCATGGCGATCCGGGCTCGTCCGAACGCGATGAGGCGCTCGATCGGCGGCGCGCCAGGACCCAACGGTGGGGGGCCGAACATGAATGCCTGCTGCAGTTCTCGCTCGGTGTGATCGAGCAGTGCCTGCATCAGTCCCGATCGATTGCCGAAGCGCCGAAAAACTGTGCCCTTGCCCACACCGGCCCGGCACGCGACGGCATCCATCGTGACCGCGTCGACACCTCGCTCGGCGACGAGGAGGGCTGCGGCGTCGAGCAGAAGTACGCGGTTACGTGCTGCGTCACCGCGCTCGACGGGTACGGCGCCGATCTGGGGGAGGGGGATTGCGCTCACGGGATCAGGTTACAGGTCCGGGGAATGTAAGTGGACCGCGGTCCGTTTAGTTGATATAACTTTCAACCGGAGCCACCAACCGCACCACTCTCGAAGGAATCTCGTTATGTCACAGACCAATGTTCTCGTTCTCGTCGGCAGCCTGCGCGCCGGATCCGTCAATCGCCAGCTTGCCGAGACGGCTGTGTCCGCCGCACCCGAGGGTGCAACGCTGACGGTCTTCGAAGGCCTCGCCGACGTCCCCTTCTACAACGAAGACATCGACGTCGAGGGTGCTTCCATTCCCGCTGTCGACGCACTGCGCGCCGCTGCGAGCGACGCTGACGCGTTCCTGCTCGTAACCCCCGAATACAACGGCACAATCCCCGCAGTTCTGAAGAACGCCATCGACTGGATCTCGCGTCCGTACGGTGTCGGTGCAGTCAAGGACAAGGCTGTCGCAGTCATCAGCGCGTCGCCCAGCGGCAACGGCGCCAAGTGGGCACACGAAGACACCACCAAGGCGGTCCGCATCGCCGGCGGCAAGGTCGTCGAGGACACCGCACTGAGCATCGGTGGAACCGGCGCACTGTTCGGTGAGCTGCACCCGCGCGAGAACGCAGAGGTGCTCGCTCAGGTCTCCAAGGTCGTCTCCGACCTCGTCGACGCCAGCAAGCAGCTCGTCAACGCGTAATCCGTTTCACGAGTGAGGGCCATGCCGGAAGGTATGGCCCTCACTCGTATGCGAGTCACGCCCATCTGTGCGCTAGAGCCCTTCGCGTTCCATCGCGTCGTCGACGGCGTCGCGAACCGCTTCGAAATCCTTGCCGGCCATCATCGCTTCGCCCATCGCGGCGTCGATACGGTCGGCGACGACGGCGTACCGACGCTCCCAGTTCTCCTTGTCCTCCCGCCAGTAACCCATCACGTGCATGCGGGGTGCCGGGATTTCCCATGTTCGACGCAGATGGGCGCGGATGCGTCTGGCGGTCGCGGCCTCGACTGCGCACCAGATGTAGCCCTCGCCGGGAGGCAGGGGAATGGCGGCCAATTCGGCGAGCAGTGAGTCTGCTTCGTCGATCCATCGGTAGTGAGCGTCGGCGCGCGTCGTGAACGTCTGCTGTTCGCTCGGCGCGGGCACCTGTGCAATGACGTGGATCGGTAGATCGTCGGGTGCTTCTTCCAAGATCCGCCCGATCGCAGGCAGCGCGGCGTGATCGGCGACGAGTAGCAGCCAGTCGCACTCTGCTGGCGGCTTGAACCACCCGCTCGCAGTCGAAAGATGGACGGTCTCGCCCGGTTGCGCATTCTCGGCCCAGAGCGCAGCTCCGCCGTGGCCGTGGAGAACGAAGTCGATCTCCAGTTCGTTCTTCGAGGGCTGCCAGCGCCGGACCGTGTAACTACGGGCGTGAGGGGGGTCGAGGGGGAATCTGACGAGCACCCGTTCGTCGGGGCTCCCGCTCGTCTCGAAGTCGCTCAGGCCCGCACCGCCGAAGGTGATTCTGCGCATCTTAGGTGTCACCTGCTGCGTTCTCGTCACGGTTGCCTGGTGGCGCGGAGCCTCGTCCTTCGGGGGTGTTTCCACGACGCTCATGGTAGGTCCGAGTAGTGGTTTTCAGATGCTGTCGGGCCTGCGGCCGAAATGTGACGGGCGACACGCCGACGCGCCGGAAGATGTGTGCGCTGAACTGGGGCTACCTGGGAATTTCAACGATGTGACTCACAACATCTCGCGTTATGTGTTTCTGTCGGCCACTAGGTGTAGTGTCTTGAGCACTGAGAGACCACAACGCGGAACGCCTCGAGCGAGACTCCGGCAATCGGTCGAATCGGTGCTGAACATCACTACATCGGCCTTTGTTGGCTAAGCGAAAGAGGGACTCTCATGAGCATCACCGTCTACACCAAGCCCGCTTGCGTTCAGTGCAATGCCACCTACCGCGCCCTCGACAAGGCCGGTCTCGAATACAACATCATCGACATCACCGAGGATGCCGAAGCCCGCGACTACGTCATGGCTCTCGGGTACCTCCAGGCGCCCATCGTGGTTGCCGGTGAAGATCACTGGTCGGGTTTCCGTCCCGATCGCATCAAGACCCTGACCGTCGCTGCTTGAAGCGCCGCAGTGTCGGCGGTGGACACCTCCGCCGACACATCTGAGTAGTTCCGGGCACCGTACAAGAAAATGGTGACAACCGATGACTTCGCTGGTCTATTTTTCCAGCGTGTCGGAGAACACCCACCGATTCGTTCAACGTCTCGGCCTGCCTGCGACACGTATACCTATCCATGACCGTGACGGCTCATTTCGTGTAGACGAGCCCTATGTGCTGATTCTGCCCACCTATGGTGGCGGGGTCACCGTGACAGGGCGCGACACCAGTTATGTGCCGAAGCCGGTCATTCGTTTTTTGAACAATCCACACAACAGGTCGTTGATCAGAGCAGTGATCGCGGCGGGAAACACCAATTTCGGTGAGTCCTTTTGCTATGCAGGAAACATCATTTCCCAGAAATGCCACGTTCCTTTTCTGTACCGGTTCGAACTCATGGGCACTGCCGAGGATGTCGACCGAGTACGAGAAGGCTTGGGGGAGTTCTGGAATCATCTCGAAACAGAGAAGGAGCACGGGCAGTGGCGCCAACCATCACTGACACGATCGCGGCAGGAAGCGTAGAGCGTGATGCACGCGGCGGCGATTCCACCAACGGTCTCGACTACCACGCACTCAATGCCATGCTCAACCTGTACGGCGCCAACGGTGAGATCCAGTTCGAGATGGATGTCGCTGCAGCCCGTCAGTACTTCTTGCAGCACGTCAACCAGAACACCGTGTTCTTCCACAACCTCGACGAGAAGCTGGACTACCTCGTCGAGGAAAACTATTACGAGCCCGAGGTTCTCGATCAGTACTCACGTACTTTCGTGAAGTTCCTGATCGATCACGCGTACGCCAAGAAGTTCCGCTTCCCGACGTTCCTGGGTGCATTCAAGTACTACACCTCCTACACGCTCAAGACCTTCGACGGTAAGCGCTACCTCGAGCGTTTCGAAGATCGTGTCTGCATGGTTGCGCTCACCCTGGCCGCAGGCAACGAAGACCTGGCCGTCGAACTCGTCGACGAGATCATCGCCGGACGCTTCCAGCCCGCCACCCCGACGTTCCTGAACTCGGGCAAGAAGCAGCGCGGTGAGCCCGTGTCCTGCTTCCTGCTTCGTATCGAAGACAACATGGAGTCCATCGGCCGCTCCATCAACTCGGCACTGCAGCTGTCCAAGCGCGGTGGCGGAGTTGCCTTGCTGCTCACCAATGTTCGTGAGCACGGCGCCCCGATCAAGAAGATCGAGAACCAGAGTTCGGGTGTCATCCCGATCATGAAGCTTCTCGAGGACTCGTTCTCCTACGCCAACCAGTTGGGTGCGCGTCAGGGCGCCGGCGCCGTGTACCTCCATGCGCACCACCCCGACATCTACCGCTTCCTCGACACCAAGCGTGAGAACGCCGACGAGAAGATCCGCATCAAGACGCTCTCTCTCGGCGTCGTGATCCCGGACATCACTTTCGAACTGGCGAAGAAGAACGAGGACATGTACCTGTTCTCGCCGTACGACGTCGAGCGCATCTACGGAGTTCCGTTCTCCGACATCAACGTCTCCGAGAAGTACTACGAGATGGTCGACGACAAGCGAATTCGCAAGTCCAAGATCAAGGCTCGCGAGTTCTTCCAGACCGTCGCCGAATTGCAGTTCGAATCGGGCTACCCCTACATCATGTTCGAGGACACGGTGAACCGGGCAAACCCGATCGAAGGCAAGATCACTCACTCGAACCTGTGCTCGGAGATCCTGCAGGTTTCGACGCCTTCACTGTTCAACGACGACCTGTCCTACTCGAAGGTCGGCAAGGACATCTCCTGCAACCTGGGTTCGCTGAACATCGCGAAGACCATGGACTCGCCCGACTTCGCCAAGACCATCGAAGTGTCGATCCGCGGATTGACGGCAGTGTCCGACCAGACGCACATCTACTCGGTGCCGTCGATCGAGCAGGGCAACAACGACTCTCACGCCATCGGCCTCGGTCAGATGAACCTGCACGGATACCTCGCTCGTGAGCGGATCTTCTACGGCAGCGAAGAAGGCATCGACTTCACGAACATCTACTTCTACACCGTGCTGTTCCACGCACTGCGTGCGTCGAACAAGATCGCCATCGAGCGCGGCTCGTACTTCAAGGGTTTCCCGGAGTCGAAGTACGCCTCGGGTGAATTCTTCGACAAGTACACCGACCAGGTCTGGGAGCCTGCAACCGACAAGGTTCGCGGACTCTTCGCCGATGCGAAGCTGCACATCCCCACCCAGGACGACTGGCGTGAGCTGAAGGCTTCGGTTCAGAAGCACGGTATCTACAACCAGAACCTTCAGGCCGTCCCGCCGACCGGCTCGATCTCGTACATCAACTACTCCACCAGCTCTATCCACCCGGTGGCGTCGAAGATCGAGATCCGCAAGGAAGGCAAGATCGGTCGCGTCTACTACCCGGCGCCCTACCTGACCAACGACAACCTGGAGTACTACCAGGATGCCTACGAAATCGGGTACGAGAAGATCGTCGACACCTATGCTGCCGCAACGCAACACGTCGACCAGGGCCTGTCGCTGACGCTGTTCTTCAAGGACACCGCCACCACCCGCGACATCAACAAGGCGCAGATCTACGCGTGGCGTAAGGGCATCAAGACGCTGTACTACATCCGTCTGCGTCAGATGGCACTCGAAGGCACCGAGGTCGAGGGCTGCGTTTCCTGCATGCTGTAAAGGGCTCTGCCCCGTGCGCCTTTTCGGTAGTGGTTACTACCGAAAAGGCGCACAGGGGTATCAGGCCGGCGGACGGCCTGGACCGTGCATCTTGCCGGCATTCTTCGGCATTCGACCGTGCTCGGTGAGTGCGCGCCGAAGAAGAAACTCGATCTGGGCGTTGGTACTTCGGAGATCGTCGGCGGCCCAGCGGGCAAGCGCGTCGTGCACCGCTGGGTCCAACCGAAGCAGGATCTTCTTACGCTCCGATCTCGGAGCTGGATCCGTGGCCATGTGGCCTTTCCTTTACTGGTAGAGCGAACCGGTGTTCAGCACCGGTTGTGCGTCGCGGTCGCCGCACAGCACGACCAGAAGGTTACTGATCATCGTGGCCTTGCGTTCCTCGTCGAGTTCGACGACGTGCTTTTCCTCGAGTTGCTTGAGTGCCATGTCGACCATGGACACCGCACCTTCGACGATTTGCTTGCGGGCGGCGATCACTGCACCCGCTTGCTGGCGCCGAAGCATTGCGCTGGCGATCTCGGGTGCATACGAGAGCCTGTTGATGCGTGTCTCGATAACTTCGACACCCGCCGCACGCACGCGGGCGTGAACCTCCTCCGACAAGGTGGTGGTGATGATATCGGCGTTCTCGCGCAACGAGACTCGGCCTTCGGCGTCGTACGGGTAGCTGCCGGCGATATGGCGGACGGCCGCCTCGGTCTGCACCGAGACGAACTCCTCGTAGTCGTCCACCTGGAATGAAGCGAGCGCTGTGTCGGCAACTTGCCAGACGACCACCGCCGAGATCTCGATGGGATTTCCGTCGGCGTCGTTCACTTTCGCCTGACCGGTCTCGTGGTTTCGGATGCGCGTCGAGATCGATCGACGGACAGTCAGCGGATTTGTCCATCGCAGGCCCGGCGTGCGCAGGGTGCCGCTGTACGAGCTTCCCAGGAGTTGAAGGACTCGGGCTTGATTCGGTTGCACCAAGGTCAGGCCCATCAGCAGGGGGAGTGACGCGATGAACAGCACCACACCGACCGGAATCAGGGCGAAGAGTCCCAGAACTCCGCCAACGACGGACAGCGCGATTCCGGCCAGGAAGAGAAGGACGCCGCCGAGGAGCATCCAGCTGCCGGACAGGTCCCAGCCTGGGCGTTCGGCGATCGTTGTGGTGGCGACTCCGGTCGGTTTCTCGGCCACGGTGGGTGTGCTGGTCATGCGAGACTCGCTTTCCATCGGTAAGTGATATTTAATTGATATCACATTTTTTGTGCTCGCGGAGGGGCGCGTGCGACACATGTTGTTGTGTTGGCATCGCGGACCCGACACAACGGGTAGTGTTCAGGCAAGCCAACATTCGGCAGTATCTCTCTCGCTAGGTAGGAATTATGGTCAAGCTGGTCAGTCGCGTTTCCGCCATCAACTGGAATCGCGTCCAGGACGAGAAGGACGCCGAGGTATGGGATCGCCTCGTCAGCAATTTCTGGCTGCCCGAAAAGGTGCCGGTCTCCAACGACATCCCGTCCTGGGGAACGCTGACCGCGCAGGAGCAGCAGCTCACCATGCGCGTCTTCACGGGCCTGACGCTGCTCGACACCATCCAGGGAACGGTCGGCGCCGTCAGCCTCATCCCGGACGCGATCACTCCCCACGAAGAAGCGGTGTACACCAACATCGCCTTCATGGAATCGGTGCACGCGAAGAGTTACAGCTCGATCTTCTCGACGCTGTGCTCCACCCCGGACATCGACGACGCGTTCCGCTGGTCGGAGGAGAACCCCAACCTGCAGCGCAAGGCGCAGATCGTTCTCGACTACTACAACGGCGAGTCGCCGCTCAAGCGCAAGGTCGCCTCGACGCTCCTCGAGAGCTTCCTCTTCTACTCCGGCTTCTACCTGCCGATGTACTGGTCCTCGCGAGCCAAGCTCACCAACACCGCAGACCTCATCCGCCTCATCATCCGCGACGAGGCCGTGCACGGGTACTACATCGGCTACAAGTACCAGAAGGGCCTCGAACAGCTCACCGAGGCCGAGCGTGAAGAGCTCAAGAACTACACGTTCGAGCTGCTCTTCGAGCTCTACGAGAACGAGGTCGACTACACGCAGGACCTCTACGACGGCGTCGGCCTGACCGAGGATGTCAAGAAGTTCCTGCGCTACAACGCCAACAAGGCGCTCAACAATCTCGGCTACGAAGGCCTCTTCCCGAAGGACGAGACGGACGTCAATCCGGCTATCCTGTCGGCACTTTCACCGAATGCGGACGAGAATCACGACTTCTTCTCCGGCTCGGGAAGCTCCTACGTCATCGGCAAAGCCGTCAACACCGAAGACGACGACTGGGATTTCTAGAGCGACCCTGCACCCAACGAAGCCCGACTCCTGCACACGCGGGAATCGGGCTTCGGTCGTCGATGGGGGAGTGGGTCAGCGCAGAAACCACGCTTCCGGCTTGTCCAGCAATGCTTTTGCGAGGCGCAGACGCGAGGTTTCCGTCATGTCCGACGGCAATTCGCTCGGCGCGAACCACGCGACCTCGAGGTTTTCGTCGTCCGCCACGTGTGCATCTCCGCCGGTCCACCTGGCCAGGAAGCAGACGTCGAGGTACTGGGTCACGTCACCATTGGGGTACGTAATGGGTTCTGTGACATCGACACTCGTGATCCGAATCAATTCGGCGTCGACGCCGGTTTCTTCCTTCGCCTCCCGCACCGCCGCCGCCGACGGTTCCTCTCCGGGCTCGAGAACGCCGGACACGACGGCCCACTGACCGTTGTCGGCGCGGCGGGTGAGCAGGACCCGGCCGTCGTCGTCGCGGATCACGACGCTCACGCCGGACAGCCAGAGCGGCGCATGACCGACCTTCTCGCGCAAAGCGACAATGAATTCCGGGATCGGCATGATCAGAACCCGACCGTCACAGTTGTGGCGAGCCGCCTCGAATGTGGGAGTAGTGGTTCGTTCCAGTCAGCTCGCATATCCGTTCAAGGTTCCCTTCAAGTCCGCCAATACGGCACGGGCGGCAGTCATCCCGTTTCCGTTCCAGATTTCGTCTTCAGCGACGAACACACGCCGGTCGGTGGCGGCGGCGAGGTCCTGCCACTGGTCGCTCTTCATGATCTCGGTGCCGTAGGTACGGCCGTTCGGCCCGTCGAAGAGTACGTAGATCAAGTCACCTTCGGCGGCGCTGAGATCGTCGGCCGGAATCGGTGCTGTGGTCGCATCGGTCAATCGCTGCGCCGGTGGGCGCCGGACGCCGACGTCGCTGAGGATCTGTCCGGCGAAGGATGCGGGACCCTCGACCTGCAGGTCCTTCGAACCGAACCGAACCACTGATGCCTGCGTCTGTGATGCATTCAATGCGTCGCCGAGCTGCACGACGTCCTGCTGGTAGCGGTCCAGCTCCGTCGCAGCCGCGGACGAACGGCCAAGTGCCTGGCCGGCGAGGGCGAACTGCGCTTTCCAATACACGGGATCCGAGCCGGCGAACACGGTGGGGGCAATGGCGTCGAGTTGCCCGTACAAACCGTCGGACGCCGGACTGGACCCGAGGATCAAGTCCGGCGCGGCGGCCTTCACGGCGTTGACGTCGGGTGCGCTCACGGGGCCGACGCTCGGAATCTCCGAGATGCCGAAACCGAGGTACGACGGTTGAGGCGAGTCGACACCGGTCGCGGCGCCCACTACCCGCTCCCACAGACCGAGGGCGCACACGGCGTCCATCGAGACGCTGTCGAGGACCACGATCCGTTGGGGATCGGAAGGAACCTCGGTTTCACCCGCAGTGTGTACGACTCGACGCTTCACCCCGGGGCCCGCTCCCGGGTCGGCTTGCGTCGGCGTCGGGCACGCGGTGGCGGTGTCGCGTTCGATACCCATCACGCCGGCACCGGCGATCGACGTAGTGGTCCGGACGATGGTGCTCGCGGGATCGTCCGACGAGTCGGACGAGCAACCACCGAGGACGAGCATCGTGGCGGCGATCCCCAGGATCGAGACACGACGAATGGACGTGCGGGCGGTCGTGCGTGAGAGAACAGACGTGCGTGAGAGAACAGACAAGTCGACGGCTTCCTGTGTGAGCGGGCGCCGTTCAGGTTAGCTGTTCGACTCAGCTGTTCTGCTTGTCCACCTCGAACGTGTCCGAGAGGTCGTCGAGGATCATGTGGGCGCCCTGGATGCTGACCGGCGACATCCAACGTGAATCGTCCACGTCGACCTTGCGTCCTCGAAGGGTCTGCCACAGCGGGCTCTCGAGGAACGGCTTCGCAGCTTCGGCGCTCTTGCCCTCGGCGTCTTGCCAGGTGCTGATGAAGATGACGTCCGCGTCGGCTTCGTTGATCAGCTCGGGGCTGATCTTCATCATGATGTTTCCGGCATCGGCGGGGTCAGGTCCCTGGTTGTCCGGGCGCTTCAATCCGGCGTCCTGAAGGACGATGCCGCTGAACGAGGTGGTGCGGTAGAGGCGTGCCGTCGGTTCACCGGCGAATCGGACTACCGAGATGACCGGGTTGTTCGCCTTCTCGTTGATTTCCTTGCCGACGGTGGCTGCGCGGGTTTCGTACTCGGTGATCTTCGCCTCGGCCAGTGACTCCTTGCCCAGCGCTTGACCGACCAGGCGGATGTTGTCCTTCCACGTCGGGCCGGTCGTCTGAGTGAAGACGGTGGGTGCGATTGCGGACAGTTGTTCGTAGTTCTTCCCGTCGCGGACCTCGGCGGAGATGATGAGGTCCGGCTGCAGTGCGGCGATCTTCTCGAGGCTTGCACTGCTGACCGTGCCGACCGAGACGGCGTCCGCGGCGAATTCCTCCCGCGAGGATCCGAGGTAGTCGGGCAGACCGGGCTCGCGGTAGTCGACGTAGCCGACGAGCGGGGATTCGAGGAGAAGGACGGCGTCGGTGAAGCTGTTGTCGAGCGCGACGATCCGCTGGGGTGCTGCCGGGATTTCGGTGCTTCCACGGAAGTGTTCGATCGTGCGGGGGAATGCGCCCGACTCGGTCGAGGTGGTGGTTGCAGCGGGCTCGTCGTTACTCGAGCAGGCTGGAACGACCAAGGCGATCGAGGCTGCGACGGCTACCAGCGCGGCGCGGCGGGGAAAGAATTTCACTGAATACTCCTGAGGTGAGTTAGGCGAGGGTGACCTTATCAGTGGAGGAGATGGCCGAAAACGGACACCGGCCGAATTCTTCGACGGGTACGACACGCCGATTCGGATGTGGGTTCGGACTCACGAGGGAACATAAACCGCAGGTCGTTCGTTTGGTGCCCCCAAAAACGGATGCTCGAGTACGACGCAGAGTAGGACCGGGTCGCGGTGCCTCGGAGTCACGGTCTACGATTCGATGAGCGCAAGCCAGAAGCCGTTGTCCGCAGCCCGGGCGACGGACCCTGCGGGCGCAACCAAGGGCTCTTTGACGGAGTCTGCGGAGCGACCAAAGGCACATTCAGGAGGATCAGTGACTGCCGTAGCGCCCCAGCCAGTCCCCACGATAGCGCCGGCCAGGCCTTACCCGCCGCGGCAGGGACCCAAGGGCTCATTCATTTTCAAGATGATCACGACCACCGATCCCAAGGTGCTCGGAATCATGTACTTGGCGACTTCCATCGCCTTCTTCCTCATCGGTGGCCTCATGGCACTGATGATGCGTGCCGAACTTGCTGTACCCGGCATGCAGTTCCTTTCCAACGAACAGTTCAACCAGCTGTTCACCATGCACGGCACGATCATGCTGCTGCTGTACGCGACCCCGATCGTCTTCGGCTTCGCGAACTACATTCTTCCGCTCCAGATCGGTGCACCCGACGTCGCGTTCCCGCGTCTGAACGCGTTCAGCTACTGGCTGTACCTGTTCGGCGCGATCATCACGACGGCCGGATTCGTCACGCCCGGTGGCGCAGCAGACTTCGGTTGGACGGCATACACGCCGCTGACCAGCGCGCTGCACAGCCCCGGCGTCGGCGCCGACCTGTGGGTCTTGGGTCTGGCTGTCGCCGGCCTCGGCACCATCCTCGGTGGCGTCAACATGGTCACCACCGTGATTTGCCTGCGCGCACCCGGTATGACCATGTTCCGCATGCCGATCTTCACCTGGAACATCTTCATCACCAGCATCCTGATCCTGCTGGCGTTCCCGCTGCTGACCGCTGCATTCATGGGCCTGTTCGTCGACCGCCATCTCGGTGGACACATCTTCGACCCGGCAACGGGCGGTGTGCTCCTGTGGCAGCACCTGTTCTGGTTCTTCGGTCACCCCGAGGTGTACATCATCGCGCTGCCGTTCTTCGGCATCGTCTCGGAGATCTTCCCGGTCTTCAGCCGTAAGCCGATCTTCGGCTACAGCGGCCTGGTGTACGCAACGTTGGCCATCGCCGCTCTGTCGATCGCTGTGTGGGCTCACCACATGTACGCAACAGGCGCTGTTCTCCTGCCGTACTTCTCGTTCATGACATTCCTGATCGCTGTGCCGACAGGTGTGAAGATCTTCAACTGGATCGGAACGATGTGGAAGGGGCAATTGACCTTCGAATCGCCGATGCTGTTCTCGATCGGCTTCCTGATCACCTTCCTCTTCGGTGGTCTGTCGGGCGTCATCCTCGCGAGCCCGCCGCTCGACTTCCACGTCACGGACAGCTACTTCGTCGTCGCCCACTTCCACTACGTGGTCTTCGGTACGGTCGTGTTCGCCACGTACGCCGGTATCTACTTCTGGTTCCCGAAGATGACCGGCCGCATGATGGACGAGCGCCTCGGCAAGTGGCACTTCTGGACCACGTTCGTCGGCTTCCACGGCACGTTCCTCGTCCAGCACTGGCTCGGTGCCGAAGGTATGCCGCGTCGTTACGCCGACTACCTGCCCTCGGACGGGTTCACGGTTCTGAACTCGGTGTCCACGATCTTCGCGTTCGTACTCGGTGCCTCGACGCTCCCGTTCATCTGGAACGTCTTCAAGAGTTACCGCTACGGCGAAGTGGTCACCGTCGACGATCCGTGGGGCTACGGAAACTCGCTCGAGTGGGCGACAACTTGCCCGCCGCCGCGTCACAACTTCACCGAGTTGCCGCGCATCCGCAGCGAGCGTCCGGCCTTCGAGCTGCACTACCCGCACATGGTGGAGCGAATGCGCGCAGAAGCGCACGTCGGCCCCGGTCACGGTGGGAAGAACGCCAGCACCGTGCTCGAAGATGCTCGTCACGAGCCGCTCACAGTCGGGGACGAAGGCGACCCCGGCACCGACAGCCGCTCCTGAGCGAAGTAACACACTGAAGTAATCAGCGAAGGCCCCGCCCGAGTAACGGGTGGGGCCTTTCGCTTGGCACAATGGTGACGATCAAGACGCGAACGAAGAAACGATCGGAGTTTTCGGTGGGTGCCTCTGACACCACTGTTCTGGTGACTGTGACCGGGCCGGACCGCCCTGGCGTCACCTCGGTACTGTTCGCGGCGCTGTCGCGGCACGATGTGCGTCTACTCGACGTGGAGCAGGTGGTGATTCGAGGTCGACTGACACTCGGCGTCATGGTGGCCTGCCCGAACGATCCCGAAGCCCTTCAGGAAGAGCTCGAACAGGCGATGGCGACGGTCGGAATGAACGTCGACATCGAAATCGGTGCCGATCCAGGTCGACCTGCAGTGTCCACTCACGCGGTCGTTGTTCTCGGGAGCCCCGTCAATGCCCGCGCAATGCGCTCGGTGGCACGCGAACTCGCGAAGCAGGGCGCCAACATCGACTCCATCCGTGGTGTCGCCGACTATCCGGTCACCGGCCTCGAACTCAGCGTCAGCGCAGCCGATACTGTCGACGGCGACGCGAAGCTGCGTACCGGACTCGCCGAGGTCGCCGCGCTCGAAAACGTCGACATCGCAGTCGAGCGCGCAGGACTGGCTCGCCGGGCCAAGCGACTGATCGTGTTCGACGTGGACTCGACGCTCGTACAGGGCGAGGTCATCGAGATGCTCGCCGCGAAGGCCGGTGTCGAGGACGAGGTCCGCGCCGTCACCGAAGCTGCGATGCGCGGCGAGATCGACTTCACCGATTCACTGCACCAGCGTGTGGCGACACTGGCCGGTCTCGATGCCTCCGTCATCGACGAGGTGGCAGAGAGCATCGAACTGACGCCGGGTGCGCGCACCACGATTCGCACCCTGCGTCGCCTCGGATTCCACTGCGGCGTGGTGTCCGGCGGTTTCCGCCAGGTCATCGAAGGCCTCGCACACGAACTCGAACTGGACTTCGTGCACGCCAACACCCTCGAGATCGTCGACGGCAAGCTGACCGGACGTGTGATCGGTGAAATCGTCGATCGCGCCGCGAAGGCCGTTGCGCTGCGCAAGTTCGCCGATCAGGTCGGTGTGCCGATGGAACAGACTGTCGCCGTCGGTGACGGTGCCAACGACATCGACATGCTCAACGCCGCGGGACTGGGTGTGGCGTTCAACGCCAAGCCCGCGTTGCGGGAGGTCGCGGACGCGGCTTTGTCGCATCCCTTCCTCGATGCTGTGCTGTTCATTCTCGGTGTGACCCGCGACGAGGTCGAGGCTGCGGACGCCGTCGACGGTGGCGTACGACGCGTACCGATTCCATGAGTTCCGATCCAGCAGTCAGTTCCGATCCAGCAGTGAAGTCCGGCCCCGATTCTCGCTGGAGCGAGCGCCACGCGGTGTTGGCCGCTGGGTACGGAGGGCGAGACGATCCCGCGGATCCGGCACTGGTGTTGGCGATGCCGATCATTCTCCACATCCCGAAGGCAGACCCGCCGAAGCGCACTGCACTGCTCGAGGCTGCCGCAACGGCGGCAGTGGCGCTTTGCCTGGACGAACGCGTCGGGTTCACCGAAGACGGGGAGCCCGGCCCGTGGCACGAGGACTATTCGGCGCGGGTGGGTGCCCGGATCCGGAAAGTGTCTCGCCGAGCGCGTGGAGCCCAGTGGCTCGCCGCGCAAGAGGTACCGGGAATCACCGTCGACGTGGATGGTGCCCAGGCGCGGGCTCTGGTTCCCGGGCCGGTTGGAGAACTGGACCCGCGAATCAAGAAGTTGCAGATCGGTGGCACCGACCTGGAGCACGACGAGCCTGGCCAGCCCGAGCCCGGTCTTCCGGTGCTGTGGATCGACTCGGCGCTCGAGATGACGGTAGGCAAGGCGTCGGCACAGGTAGGGCATGCCTCGATGTTGTTGGCAGCGGCCATGTCCGAGAAACAGTGCTGGGCATGGGCGCAGAACGGCTTTCGTTGCTCGGTACGCGACGCAAGTCCGAAACAGTGGGCCGAGGCAGTAGACCGATTGAAGCGGTCGGAGGCTGTCGCGGTTCGCGACGCAGGGTTCACGGAAGTGGCACCAGGCTCCATGACAGTCATCGCGGTTCCGTAGAGACCTAACCGACCAGTCCAGTATCGACAACTTGGCTATGGATGAACAGTCCAGTGGCCTTCAAGATAGTCGAGTGTTGATACGGAGATTCGCCTCGCTGTTCGTTGGTCTGTGGTTGTACGGCTTCTCGATGGCCATGATGATCACAGCCGGCCTCGGACTGGACCCCTGGGATGTGTTCCATCAGGGCGTGGCCGAGCATGTTTCGCTCAGTTTCGGCGTGATCACTGCGATTACCGGTGCGGTGGTCCTGCTGCTCTGGATTCCGATCCGTCAGCGGCCAGGGTTCGGCACGGTCGCCAATGTCGTGGTCATTGCAATCTCGGTGGATGCTTCACTGGCCTTCTTGCCGGTCTTTGATTCCATGCCAGTTCGCGCCGCGATCATGGTCGCGGGAATCCTCCTCAACGGACTGGCCAGCGTTCTCTACATCGGGGCAGGCATGGGGCCCGGTCCCCGCGACGGGTTGATGACAGGACTGGTGGCGCGCACCGGCTTGTCGGTCAGGCTCGTGCGAACCAGCATCGAAATCGCGGTCCTCGCTACCGGATGGCTCCTCGGTGGAACGGTTGGCGTCGGAACAGTGTTGTACGCCTTCGGGATCGGGCCGACCATTCAATTACTGATCAAGTTGCTGCCGGATTCCATGACAGCAGCGGTTACCGGCGGACGTGTCACGGAACGTAAGGCCAAGACCGTGGGTCCGGTCAATGAGATCTCCGTGCCGACGGGAACTTCGGCCGTGGAGGCAGGTTCGCCGGTCGGTGACGCCGAATCGAACGATGCAGTCAAGGTGCCGTCGAACCATTCCGGAGTGCCGACGGTGACCTGAACCGGTCCACCGGAATGCAGGATCAGGAGCCAACTGTCGTCACCGAGTGGGCGCCCGGTCCGAGTGTGAGACCGAACGTCGGCTCCGTCGATCCAGGCCTGCAGCGTTCGGTGACTCTCGTCGTACCATGCGGTGTCGTCGAACTCGACGCCGGCAGCGTCGAACCAGACGAGGTCCGGGTGCTCCAGTCTTCTTCTGCCTTCGAAGAATTCGGGCTGACGCAACGCCGGTGCCGCTCGGCGTAATCCGAACGCTCGGGAGACGAACTGCACCAACGACTGATCGGCCGCCGTCCAGTCCAGGGCCCACGAATCGGCTGGGGAGGCAAGTGTGGGAACACAATACGCGTTGTTGTTTCCGCCGAGACTGTGGCCGAACTCGTCTCCGGCGGTGAGCATCGGTGTGCCTGTCGACAGCACGAGCGTGGCCAGTAGCGCCCGTACATGACGTGCCCTGGCGTCCTGAATCTCGGGATCGGTGCTGGGGCCTTCGATTCCGTGGTTGAACGAATCGTTGTGATCGGCGCCGTCACGATTGTCTTCACCGTTGGCTTCGTTGTGCTTGTGGTTGTACGCGACCAGATCGGCGGCGGTGAACCCGTCGTGCGCTGTGACGAAGTTGATCGACGCCCATGGGCGACGGCCGCTGCCGGCAAAGATGTCCTCGGAACCGGCGAGGCGCGACGCGACCTTCCGGACGCTGGAGCCGCCGTTCCAGAACTGGCGAATAGTGCTGCGGTACTTGTCGTTCCATTCCGACCATTGGAGTCCGAAGTTTCCGACCTGGTAACCGTCGGCAGTGGCATCCCACGGTTCGGCGATGAGCTTGCACCGGGTCAGTACCGGATCGGAGGAGATGGCCGACAAGATGGACGCCCGCTGGTCGAAGCCGCCGCCGCGCGGCCTACCCAACGCGCTCGCGAGATCGAATCGGAAGCCGTCGACACCCATTTCGGTGGCCCAGTAGCGGAGGCTGTCGGTGATCATGCGGACGGCGATGGGGGAGCAGGCGTCGACCGTGTTGCCGCACCCGGTCAGGTCGATGTCGCGGCCGTCGCCGTCGAGAAGGTAGTAGCCGGGGCCGTCCAAACCTCGCCAGCTGACGCTGATTCCGTCGACACTCTGCTCGCAGGTGTGGTTGTAGACGACGTCGAGGATGACCTCGATGCCTGCCGCGTGTAGTGCGTCGACCATGATCCGGAACTCGGTGACTTCGCCGCCCGGAGTTGCCGCGTATCCGGGATGCGGGGCGAAGTACGACGCCGTCGAGTATCCCCAGTGGTTGCGCATCCCTCGCTCGCGGACGCTGTGTTCGGTCAGAAACGCCTGTACGGGAAGCAGTTCCACGGCGGTGACGCCGAGTGAGACGAGGTGATCGATCACGGCCGGTGCCGTCAGGCCGAGGTACGTTCCGCGGTGGGCGGCGGGTACTCCTGGATGACTGGCGGTGTACGCGCCCACATGCAGTTCGTAGATCACGCTCTCCTCCCACGGCGTCTCGAGGCGGGCTCCGGCGGGCACGAGGCCGGGAGTCACCACGGACAGCGGCACGTGGCCGAGCGAGTCGAGGGTAGACGGGTCGCCGAAAGGATCGTCGGCGTACGACAGGAGGGCACGGTGGTCACCGAGTTCCCCCTCGATGCGGCGCGCCCACGGATCGATGAGCAGCTTGTGTGGGTTCAGTCTCAGTCCGGCGCGCGGATTCCACGGGCCGCTTGCCCGAATTCCGTATCGCTGCCCCGCACCGATCCCGGCGATGATCCCGTGCCAGATTCCGTACGTGTGTTGCCGGAGTTCGACGCGATCTTCGTTTCCGTCCTGGTCGATCAGGCAGATCTGGACGCTCGACGCAGCTGGTGCGTGGACCGCGAACTGGGTTCCGGAGTCCACGATGTTGGCGCCGAGTGGGAACGGAGACCCGGGCGTCGGGGTGTGAGTTTCGATGAGAGGCGACACGCAAGATGATCCTGCCGTGAACGGCCGGAGAATGTGCGGGAAGATGTTCGGGTGCCGCTACCTGATCCAGATCTGCTCATCGATTTCGACAACGTACTCATCCGTCGGGGAGGGTCCACTCTCGTGGGGCCCGTCACCTGGAAAGTGGAGCTGGACGAGCGATGGGTGGTGCTCGGACCCAACGGTGCCGGCAAGACCTCGCTGCTGCGCATCGCGGCCGGTGAGACTTTCCCGACCAGCGGTTCTGCCCACCTCCTTGGCGAAGTTCTCGGCAAGGTCGACGTCAACGAGTTGCGCCCGCGTATCGGTTTGTCCTCGTCGTCGTTGGCGAACCGCGTGCCCGGCGACGAGAAGGTCAGCGACCTCGTCGTGTCGGCGGGCTACGCCGTTCTCGGTCGGTGGCGCGAGGAGTACGAATCCATGGACACCTCGCGCGCTGTGGAAATGCTCGAAAGCCTCGGCGCCGAGCACCTGGCGGATCGCACGTACGGGACGCTTTCCGAAGGCGAGCGCAAGCGCGTCCTCATCGCGCGAGCCTTGATGACCGATCCCGAACTTCTTCTCCTGGACGAGCCCGCCGCCGGGCTCGATCTCGGTGGACGTGAGGAACTTGTGGCCAGACTCGCCGAACTGGCTGCCGATCCGGACGCCCCGGCAACCGTTCTGATCACCCATCACGTCGAGGAGATCCCGCCGGGATTCACTCACGCACTCCTTCTCAAGGAAGGTGAGGTCGTCTCTCAGGGCCTTCTGGACGACGTCATCACCGCCGAAAATCTGAGCGCGGCATTCAGCCAGTCCATCAGCCTCGACAAGGCGGACGGCCGATACTTCGCGCGCCGCGCGAGGCCGTCAGGAGCTCATCGCGCGTGAGCTTCAGTGGGACCTGAAATGCGGCCCAGATCACAGATCGCGTAGGTTCGCGAAGCATGGCTAACGAGAATGCAAACGCTGTCCCCGAGCCCAAGGATGCGTCGACCGTCATCTTGGTGCGCGATGCCGAATCCGGGATCGAGATCTTCCTGCTTCAACGAGTACAGGGGATGGCGTTTGCCGGGGGCATGACGGTCTTCCCCGGCGGAGGCGTCGACAAGTCCGATGCGACGGCAGAGGTCGAGTGGGCCGGACCGTCGGTCGAGTGGTGGGCCGAGCGGTTCAGCACGGATGTGGCTCGGGCGAAGGCTCTCGTCTTGGCTGCGGTGCGGGAAACGTTCGAGGAGTGCGGCGTTCTGCTCGCCGGACCGACCGCGGACACCGTCGTCGCGGACACGGCCGGCTACGCACAGGACCGAGTAGCTCTCGAAAAGCACGAGCTGTCGTTCAGCGATTTCCTGAAGAAGGAGAACCTGGTCCTGCGAACGGATCTGCTGCGGCCGTGGGCGAACTGGATCACGCCGGTGGGCGAGACCCGCCGCTACGACACGCGCTTCTTCGTCGCAGCGTCACCGACCGGACAGATCGCGGACGGGGTCACCTCCGAGGCCGCCGAGGTGCGTTGGCAGAGCCCGCAGGACGCGCTGGCGCATTGGCGGGAGGGTGGCAGCATCCTGTTGCCGCCGACGTGGAGTCAGCTGACCGAATTGGCCAAGTTCAGCTCGGTGGCGGAGATACTCGCGGCCGAGCCGGAGATTCCCGTCATCCTGCCTACGTTGATCACCGACGAGGAGACTCTGCGCGTCGAGTTCCCGAATCAGGACGGTTACTACGTCGCCGGGCCGCATCCGTGGTCGGTCAAGGCGGCAAAGTAACCTCTCGATCATGGCTGAATTTGTGACTCTCGAGGTTTCCGAAGGCATCGGCACCATCCGTCTGGCGCGCCCGCCCATGAACGCTCTGAACCGTCAGGTCCAGGACGAGTTGGCTGCTGCCGCACACGCTGCGACCGTCGACAAGGCAGTCAAGGCCGTCATCGTCTACGGCGGCGAGAAAGTCTTCGCAGCCGGTGCCGACGTCAAGGAAATGGCCGAGATGGACTACGGCCAGATCCGTGACGCGATCGGCGGCATGCAGGCCGGGCTCGGCGCCGTGGCGTCCATCCCGAAGCCGACCGTTGCCGCGATCACCGGATACGCACTCGGTGGCGGACTCGAAGTTGCACTCTCGGCCGATCGCCGGATCGTCGGAGACAACGCCAAGCTCGGAGTTCCGGAGATTCTGCTCGGAATCATTCCCGGTGGCGGCGGAACGCAGCGCCTGGCTCGTCTGATCGGACCGGCCAAGGCCAAGGATCTGGTCTTCACCGGCCGTTTCGTCGGGGCTGACGAGGCGTTGGCCATCGGTTTGGTCGACGAGGTCGTCGCTCCCGACGACGTGTACACCGCCGCTCGCACGTGGGCCTCGCAGTTCGTCGGGGGAGCTTCACGTGCGTTGGCTGCTGCCAAGGCAGCCATCGACGAGGGTCTGAACACCGACCTGGAATCCGGGCTCAAGATCGAGCAGCATCTGTTCGCCGGATTGTTCGCGACCAAGGATCAGGCGATCGGCATGGAGTCGTTCATCGCCAACGGTCCGGGCAAGGCCGAGTTCACGGGCGAGTAGGCTCCCCTAAACTAGAACTTGTTCATCTCTTACCAGCGAGTAGGATAGCCGCCATGACAGCCAGCCCGAATGACGACGCAACCGTCACGCCGCCCGCCGCTACCGACACCTCGGTAGTCGACCCCGCGCCGCGGCCGCACGCCACGGCCGAAGAGGTCGAGGCCGCTCGTAAGGACACCAAGCTCGCCCAAGTGCTCTACCACGACTGGGAAGCCGAAACCTACGACGACAAGTGGTCCATCTCGTACGACGAGCGCTGCATCGACTACGCACGTGGTCGTTTCGACGCCGTCGCGGGCGATCAGCCGCTCCCGTACGAGCGCGCCCTCGAACTGGGTTGCGGCACCGGATTCTTCCTCCTGAACCTGATGCAGGGTGGAGTCGCCAAGACCGGTTCGGTCACCGACCTCTCGCCCGGCATGGTCAAGGTCGCACTGCGCAATGCAGAAAGCCTCGGCCTTCCGGTCGACGGCCGTGTTGCCGATGCCGAGACCATTCCGTACGAGGACAACACCTTCGACCTGGTCGTCGGCCACGCCGTGCTGCACCACATTCCCGACGTCGAGAAGTCGCTGCGCGAGGTCCTTCGTGTCCTCAAGCCCGGCGGCCGTTTCGTCTTCGCCGGTGAGCCCACGACTGTCGGTAACTTCTACGCCCGCTGGCTCGGCCGCGCGACGTGGGAAGCAACCACGCGCGTGACCAAGCTGCCGTTCCTGGCAGATTGGCGTCGCCCGCAGGAAGAGCTCGACGAGTCCTCTCGCGCAGCAGCGCTCGAAGCAGTCGTCGACATCCACACGTTCGACCCCACCGACCTCGAGAACATGGCGAAGTCAGCGGGAGCCGATCAGGTCCACGCTGCCACCGAGGAATTCGCCGCGGCGCTTCTCGGATGGCCGGTCCGTACCTTCGAAGCAGCTGTTCCGCCGGAGAAGCTCGGTTGGGGCTGGGGACGTTTCGCTTTCGGTGGTTGGAAGACGCTCAGCTGGGTCGACGAGAAGGTGCTCCGCCACGTCGTTCCTCGCGGATTCTTCTACAACGTCATGATCACCGGCGTGAAGCCCGGCAACTGAATTGGGTTATGACTTCACCCTCGGCGACGTCGACTATCTCGGAAGTGATTCCGGCGTAGCTGCCTTGGCCGAGGTGGATCAGCTCGAACTGTCCACGCGTACGCGTCTGGCCGACATCGGCCGGGCGCGTACGCGTTTCGGTGATCACATGCCTGCGCTCGTGGACACCGTCCTGCTTCGACGCAAGGCCGTTACGAAACTGCCCGGCAGTGATCAGTGGTTGTTCACGGACGACGCGATGCAGCAGGCCACTCCCGGTGTTGTGGCGGCGCACCGCGCGCAGCGTCTGATCGGGCGCGACATCCACGACGTGACGTGCTCAATCGGCGCCGAACTGCATGCCTTGACCGGAGTTGCGCATCGCGTGATCGGCAGCGACATCGATTCCGTTCGCCTGGCGATGGCACAGCGCAATGTGCCGAGCGCAGCGTTGTTGCGGGCCGACGCGCTCCGCCCGACGACACGCGACACCGTCGTACTGGCGGACCCCGCCCGGCGATCGGGCGGTCGCCGCACTCACGATCCGGCAGCGTTGATGCCACCTCTACCGGACCTCATCGAGGCGTACTCCGGCCGTGATCTCGCGGTGAAGTGTGCTCCCGGACTCGATTTCGACAATCTGGGCTGGGACGGGGAAGTCGAGGTCGTCTCGCTCGACGGCGGCGTCAAGGAAGCATGCCTGTGGTCGACGGGACTGGCCGAGTCCGGCGTCACGCGTCGAGCTTCGGTGCTTCGCTCCGACGGGAGCGGGTGGGCGATCACCGACGCCGAGGACGACGTGATTCCGGAGCAAGCTCCGGGGGAGTGGATCATCGACCCGGACGGAGCGGTAGTGCGAGCAGGCCTCGTGCGCCACTACGCGGCCAGACACGGCCTCTGGCAGCTCGATCCACGCATCGCTTATCTGACCGGTGACAGCGTCCCTGAGGGAGTTCGCGGATTCCGGATCCTCGAGCAGATCAAGTACTCGGAGAAACTGCTCAAACAGACACTGTCCAAGCGGGACTGCGGTGTGGCCGAAATTTTGGTGCGAGGAGTCGACGTCGACCCGGCAGTGCTGCGTCCACGGCTCAAGCTCAAGGGCTCGCGTGCACTGAGCGTCGTGATCGTGCGGATCGGACGATCGGCGTCGGCCTTCATCTGTGAGGCGTCCCGCTAGCTCACTTGAAGACGAACAGCTCACCGATTGCGCTGGGCGTCAACACTTCGCCCTTGGGGCCGATCGAGGTGCCGACGGTGAAGCCGACTGCTCCCGGCAACGTGTCCTGATCCACCGTCTCACCGGTTTCGGTGTCGAAGGTGATCAGGCTCAGTCCGTTCTCACCCTCACGGACGACGGTGTATCCGGTGTTGCCGGCGGTCTGCGCCGGAACACCCAGTTGCAGAAGGTCTTTACGTTCCCAGGCCAGTTCGGCGTGATCTCCCTCGTCGCGCACGGCAAGGAGGTGGCCCTTGTCGCCGCCGGCGGGAATGATCAAACCGTCGTCGGACGTCGAGGCACTACCGGCCGAGTTGAAGCCGATGTCGTAACTCCACCTGGTGTCACCGGTTTCGGCGTTCACTGCCCAGAGAGATCCGTTGTTGTCGGTGGCGTACACGGTCTTTCCGTCCTTCGACAGGTCCGGGCTCGACGCCGTTCCACCGGGAAGCGCGTCGGTGGACCACTCGCGGGCGATGGACGGATTGTCGCCGCCCGTGTACTTCATGGCGACCAGATCGGCTGCCTGAGAACTCGGTCCGTAGAAGGTGAAGTAGAACTTGCCGGTGCCCAGGTCCACTGCCGGGGTATTGGCCACCGGGCAGCCGGACGTGCCGAGGAAGCACTCGTTCAAACCCTTGTTGTCGGGAATGAGTTCTGCATTTGCGCCCTGGTCGATCGACGGCGGCGGGATCAGGTCGAACGACGGAACCACTTTGGCACCGGTCTGCGGGTCGAGCACGTTGATCTGACCCAATTGGGTGATGAACAACAGGTTTCCGTCGCCGGTGAACTGCGACGAGAGAGGAGTGCCCACAACGAGCGTGCGCCAACGCAATTGACCAGTCTCGGTGAAGGACATCATCGCGCCGCTCTCGCCGACGTAGACATTGGTGGCCGTGTCGACGATGGGCGTCGAGGCGACGACTCCGTCGTTGAGTCGAGCGCACCACTTCTTGCGACCCGTATCCATCTGGAACGAGAAGAGATTGCAGCCGTTCTCGGTGCGGGCGGTGACGAAGCTCTGGCCGTTCGCGGCCACCGAGGCGTACGCGGCAACCGGACCGCCGAGAGGGCGTGACCATGCGAACTCGACATCGCGTGATCCGGTGACCGGGCTCGTGTCGCTGTTGCGGGCGTCGGCATGCACGGCCGGCCAACCCGCCGACGCGTACCGGTCCACCCGACCGTCGTCGCTGCCGCAACCGGCGATCAGGGCCGCAGCGATCGCCGTCGACACCATCACGGACGACCGTAGGACCCGCCGCATCACAATCTCCCTGCCTTCACTTGATCAAGAGCCCTCGGTAACTGCACAAGCCCGGACCAGAGACTATCCCGACCGGGGCAACGTGACGGGGCACACCCCGAGGGTCGGTGAGTCGGCCCCACGTAGGCTGAACACTCATGACGAGCATGTGGGGCGCACCGTTGCGCACTCGATGGCGGGGATCACGCCGAGGCGACAGCGATCAGGCCAAGTTCTTGACGGTCGATTCCCTCAAATGGGTTCTGGCGAACAAGGCGTACACACCCTGGTATCTGGTGCGGTACTACCGTCTCGCCAAGTTCAAGATGGCCAACCCGCACGTGATCCTGCGCGGCATGGTGTTCCTCGGCAAGAACGTCGAAATCCATTCGACCCCGGACCTGTCCCGCCTCGAGATCGGGCGCTGGGTACACATCGGCGACGGCAACGCGATCCGTTGCCACGAAGGTTCGCTGCGCATCGGCGACAAGGTCGTCTTCGGCAAGGACAACGTCGTCAACACCTACCTCGACATCGAAATCGGTGCGTCGACGCTCGTAGCCGACTGGTGCTACATCTGCGACTTCGACCACCGCATGGACGACATCAACACACCGATCAAGGACCAGGGCATCGTCAAGGGCCCCGTCCGTATCGGCCCGGACACCTGGGTGGCAGCGAAGGTCACCGTGCTGCGAAATACCCGCGTCGGACGCGGTTGTGTCCTCGGTGCGCACGCCGTCGTCAAGGGAGACATCCCGGACTACAGCATCGCGGTCGGCTCGCCCGCGAAGGCGGTCAAGAACCGCAAGTCCGATTGGGAAGCCGGCGCAGCCGATCGTGCAAAGTACATCGCGGCACTCGAGGACATCGCACGCAAGAAGGCTGCTGCGGACGCTGCCGACGCGTCGTCGGCGTCGTAGCTCACTTTTTGGCAGAACCAGCGATTACTTTCGGCGCCGCCACCGGTCTGTATCGGTATCGGCGCCGAAAGTCTGCGCCGGTGAAAGGAGTGCCGACATGAGCGAACAGACACCCGAATGGGTCGTGGCGCAGCGCCGCGAACTGGTGGGATTTCTCGAAGGCCTGAGCGCGGAGCAGTGGAACGCGCCGACCCTGTGCGACGGGTGGCGGGTCCGCGAAGTGATCGCGCACATCACCATGCCCTACCGATACTCGGCGCCGCGATTCGTCGTGGAAATGGTCAAGTCACGCGGAAACTTCAACAAGATGTCGAATCGGCGAGCGCTCGCCGACGCGTCGGAAGTCGGTGAGCAACAACTGCTTGCCTCGCTTCGCGACAACGTCGCACACCCGTGGAAGCCGCCGGGCGGTGGCTTCGAGGGCGCACTCTCACACGACGTGATCCACGGTCAGGACATTCGCGTGGCACTCGGAGACGACTACGTGGTGCCCGAAGACCGGCTCACTCGTGTGCTCAGCGGACTCTCGCCCAAAACCGTGAAGTATTTCGGAACTGACCTCGACGGCGCTCGGTTGCGCGCCGACGACCGAGACTGGACGTACGGCGCCGGCGCCGAGGTTCACGGAGCGGCGCAGGACTTGTTGCTGGTGTTGTGTGGCCGGATGTTGCCGCCAGGCCATCTGCTCGGGGATGCGAGTTCTCGCTTCACCGCGCCCCTCCCGACCCGCTGAGGTCAGCGCTTCATCGACCAGGGAGCGGCCGCTCGGGAATCTGCGGCCGCGCCAACGGCTGCCGCACCCGACGCTTTGCGCCCGCGTAGACGTGAGCAGTCTCCTCGGCGACCTGATGCCAGTCGAAGTCCGACGTCAGGCGTGCCCGGGCGGCCACTGCCCGTTCCTGCGCCCCGGCGGGATCGTCGAGAACCTCGCGGACCGCCGAGGTGAGCCCGGCGATGTCACCCGGTTGGAACGACATCCCGGTCACCCCGTCGACTACCGCTTCGCCCAGTCCGCCTGCGGTGGACGTGATCAGCGGAGTGCCGGCTGCCGCCGCTTCGAGGGCGATGATCCCGAACGGCTCGTAGCGCGACGGCAGGACGATGGCGTCCGCTCCGTGCAGCCAGCTGAGCAGTTCCGTGTGATCGAGGTTGCCGAGAAAGTCCACTGCCCGCGCGACGCGATGTGTGCGCGCCTGTTGGTAGAGCCAGGTGAACTGGGTGCCTTCGCCCGCGATCGCGAGGGTCGTGCCGGGGTGGCTACGACGGATTCGGGGGAGTGCCGCGATAGCGTCCTGCACACCCTTCTCGTATTCCAGGCGGCCGACGAAGAGGAGTTTCGGCGGCCCTGACCGCGGTCCACGTTCGCGAAAGCTCCACGTGGTCACGTCGATTCCGTTGCGGATGACAGTGATCGGCGGCAGCGTCGGACCGTAGAGTTCGGTCACTTCTTCCTGCATGGACGCCGAACAGGTTATGAGAGAGTCGGATTCGTTTGCCAGCCACCACTCGACCGAGTGGACCTGGCGGTTGATGCGTCCGGAGATCCAACCGCTGTGGCGACCCGCCTCGGTGGCGTGAAGGGTGGAAACCAGTGGGACGTCATAGAATTCGGCCAAGGCGATCGCCGGATGTGCGACCAGCCAGTCGTGTGCGTGCACGACGTCCGGTTGCCAGCCCTCGCCCACTCCTGGCTTGTGCAGCGCCATCCCGGCACGGACCATCGCGTGACCCATCGCGAGGGTCCACGCGAGCATGTCCTCGCCGAAGACGAAGTGTGCCGGGTCCTCGGCCACTGCGACGACCAGTACGCCTTCGGAGATGTGCGTGACCGTCGGGTGCGTCGACGCGTCGGTGCCGGAGGGGCGGCGCGAGAGAACCACGACTTCGTGGCCTGCAGCCGCAAGCTCGGTGGCGAGATGATGGACGTGTCGGCCGAGGCCGCCGACGACGACCGGTGGGTACTCCCACGAGACGATGAGAATCTTCACGACGCGCTCCCGTTCACCAGTTCTGTGTCAGGCAGGCGGCGAGCATCCAGCCCCGGGAACAATCCGTCGGCGCGATTCCAGCCTTCGGCCAGCCGCTCGGCCACGGCATCGCGGCCGGAAACGATCGCTGCGGAGATTTCCCGGGTCGCGTGGGCGTGCTTGTGTGCGCGTTCGCGGGCGTACCCCGCGGCCGAATCCTTGCTCACCATGAATGCCCAATCGCTCGAAACTGTCATCAGTGTCTCGCGAAGGACCTGATCGTTGACCCGGTTTCGCAGTTCCGGTCGGCCGGGTGCGTTGTCGCGGCCGCGAGACTTGTCCACGGTGGTGAGGGCGGTATCGACCACCTCGGAGTTCAGTTGCACGAGGTCGGACACCTGATCGCCGGCCCATACGCGCCAGTCCTTGCCCGATCCCCAGGACGAATCCTCGAGCTGAACGGGTTCGCCCACGTATCCCGATGCCTTGGCGTCGGCGAGGGTGCCGACGCCAATTCCGGCTTCCGGAAGCGCGCGCAGGAGCTTCTCGAGCCACTGCGGGCCTTCGTGCCACCAGTGCCCGAACAGTTCGGTGTCGAATGCTGCGACCACGAGGGCGTCGCGGCCGATGCGGGTGGATTCACTGCGCAGACGCGCCCGAACGGTTTCGACGAAGTCGGCGACATGCTTGTCGACGGCGGCGGCGGCGAGTTCGGGGTCGTACGGCAACTTGTCGGCGGAGTCGACGGTCCGTCCGGTGACCCGCGACGGCTTGAGGCCCGTCTCGTGGTCGTAGGTGTGGAAGTCGCGGTAAGCAGCGTGACCCGGATATCCGGATTTCGGGGACCAGACGCGGTAGCTGACCTGCAGGTCGCGGCCGAAGGCAACCACGTCGGATTCTCGAACCGGGCGACCGAGGGACGTGTCGCCGCGCAAGGCGGGACCGTCGACCATGAAGTGGCTGACGCCCGCTTCGGCGTACCCGCGCTCCATGCCCGGGGTGTACCCGCACTCGGGCCCCCAGATCCCGGTCGGAGTGTGGTTCCACCGGGCATGCGCGTCGGCGAGACCTTCGCGGAGGGAGAACGCACGCAAGCGAGGATCGAGCAGCGGTTGGAACGGGTGGGCCAGCGGCCCGCCGAGAAGCTCGAAGGCCTCGCGGTCGATGAGGTCGCGGAACACGGGTGAGGCGCCGTGCTGCCAATGAGTCTCGAAATCTTCGAGAGCCGCTGCGGACGCTCGGTGTTCGCGCGCTCCGAGTTCGCGGTGCGCTGCGTCCGGCATGCCGGCGGACTCGTGCGCACGGATCTGCCAGTTGCCGAGCCAGTGATGCATACCGGCGAGGCAGTGGGGATCGTCCAACTGGGCCGCGAGCACCGGCGTGATTCCCAGCGTCAGCAGGTGCGATCGGCCCTCGTCGGCCAGGCGTCGTAGCGCGGCGGCGAGCGGAATGTACGACGCAGCCCAGGACTGGTAGATCCATTCCTCGCCGACGGGCCATCTGCCGTGGTTGGCGAGCCACGGCAGATGGGAGTGCAGAACCAGGGCGAACATCCCCGGTTCGGTGACGGGTGTTGCGTTACTCACTCGCCGGATTCCTTCACGGCAGTTTCTTTCACGGCGATAGCGACGAGGTCGAGGCTGTCGTCGATGTCGGGTTCGCTGATGCTGAAGTCGTCGACGGTGATGCCCTCGACGTCGCGGGTGAGATCGTCGGGCCAGGGCTCACCGGCCAACGCGCGGTCGATCTGCGCGTTGATGAACGATCCGCCGTGCTTGGCGTCGAGTTCCTTCAGGCGTGAACCGTGGTGGACGCCGGTCATCAACTGAACGCGGAATCCGGCGTCTTCGAGCAATTCGGTCATTTCGGCGGCGTTGAGCTCACGAGTGTGGAAAGGGTTGAGCGGCGTGTCGCGGCCGGGGGAGAACGTGATCCGGTTGGGGGTACTGATCAGAAGTTCACCGCCGGGAGCGAGAACTCGGAAGCACTCGCGCAGGAACTGACCCTGATCCCACAGGTGCTCGATAACCTGGAAATTGACGACGACGTCAACCGAGTTGTCGGCCAGTGGAAGCTCGGCGAGGTTGCCGTGAAGCATCTCGACGCGGGGGTAGCGCGCACGAACGTGTTCGACCGCGGAGACGTCGTAGTCGAGGCCGGTAACCTTCGTTGCGACGTCCGCAATCATGTTGGCGCCGTAGCCTTCTCCGGATCCGGCCTCGAGGACTCGGCGGTCCGTGCAGCGCTCCAGAAGTGCGCGGTACACCACTTCGTGGCGTCGGAACCAGTAGTTCTCCTCGGGGATTCCTGGCACGGTTCGTTCGCCCGTCAAGGGCAGGGGTGCGTCCTCGTGGTTGCTGACACTCGTTTCACTCACCCGTGCGAGATTAGTGCCATCCGAGTAGAACGTGTTCGCCGTGGTCCAGATCACTGCTGTCAATTCCTGTTCGTGCCGTTATGGTGGACGAGGTTCCACGTTAAGTTACCCACCGGTAACTTAACGTGGGGTAATCTAACGCACAGCCGACGTGAACCGAGAAATTCGCCCGTGGGGAGACCTGTCGGACTCTCTTTTCGGACGCTCGGACTGCGCGAGCACCACAGACGATTTATCAGGTGAATTACACACAGGAGGTCGACGAAGACCCATGACGAATATCGTTGTTTTGATCAAGCAGGTCCCCGACACATGGTCCGAGCGCAAGCTGACCGACGGCGACTACACGCTTGACCGTGAAGCCGCCGACGCAGTCCTCGACGAGATCAACGAGCGCTCCGTCGAAGAAGCACTCCTCATCAAGGAAGCTCAGGGCGGTGAGGTAACGGTGCTGTCCGCAGGTCCCGACCGCGCCACCGACGCTATCCGCAAGGCTCTGTCGATGGGCGCCGACAAGGCTGTCCACATCAACGACCCGGCACTGCACGGCTCCGACGCGATCCAGACCGCATGGACGCTCGCTGCTGCTCTCGGACAGATCACCTTCGAGAACGACGAGCCTGCCGACCTGATCATCGCCGGCAACGAGGCCACCGACGGCCGCGTCGGCGCTGTTCCGGCCATCATCGCCGAGTACCTGGGCATCCCGCAGCTCACGCAGCTGCGCAAGGTCGTCGTCGCCGACGGCAAGATCACCGGTGAGCGCGAGACCGACGAGGGCGTCTTCGGCCTCGAGGCTTCGCTGCCCGCGATCGTCTCGGTCACCGAGAAGATCAACGAGCCGCGCTTCCCGTCCTTCAAGGGCATCATGGCCGCGAAGAAGAAGGAAGTTCTCGTCTACACGCTGGCCGACCTCGGAGTCGACCCGGAGACCGTCGGAGTTGCCAACGCCGGCACCACCGTGACGTCCTCCACCCCGAAGCCCCCCCGTACCGCTGGTGAGCGCATCGCCGACGAGGGAGACGGTGGCACCAAGATTGCCGCTTACCTCGTCAGCAACAAGGTCATCTGATCGCGCCCTTCTAGACATCCAGCAGAAGAACTCAGGGAGAGTTAAGTCATGGCAGAAGTACTTGTGCTCGTAGAGCACGCAGAGGGTGCGCTGAAGAAGGTCAGCACCGAACTCATCACCGCTGCACGCGCACTCGGTGAGCCGTCGGCAGTTGTCGCCGGCCCCGCGGGCACCGCAGCAAAGCTCGCCGACGCTCTGGCAGCAGCCGGAGCCGAGAAGATCTACGTCGCCGAGTCCGACGACATCGACGGCTACCTCGTCACCCCCAAGGTCGACGTTCTCGCCGCTCTGGTCGAGTCCACCAGCCCGGCAGCAGTCATCACCGCAGCCGGCACCGAGGGCAAAGAGGTTGCCGGTCGTCTGGCCGCACGTCTGGGCTCCGGACTGCTGACCGACGTCATCGAGATCAAGGCTGACGGCACCGGCGTCCACTCCATCTTCGGTGGCGCGTTCACCGTCGAAGCCAAGGCCAACGGCGACGTTCCCGTCTACTCGGTTCGTCCGGGTGCAGTCGAGGCTGCTCCGCAGGCCGGCGCAGGCGAGCAGATCACCGTCGAGGTTCCGGCTCAGGACGAGAGTGCCGTCAAGGTCACCTCGCGTGAGCCCATCGTCGGCGGCGACCGCCCCGAGCTCACCGAGGCATCGGTTGTCGTCTCCGGTGGACGTGGCGTCGGCAGCGCGGACAAGTTCTCCGTCGTCGAAGAGCTGGCCGATTCCCTCGGTGCTGCAGTCGGTGCTTCGCGTGCCGCTGTGGACTCGGGTTACTACCCCGGACAGTTCCAGGTCGGTCAGACCGGTAAGACGGTCTCCCCGCAGCTGTACATCGCGCTCGGCATTTCCGGTGCCATCCAGCACCGCGCCGGCATGCAGACGTCCAAGACCATCGTCGCGGTCAACAAGGACGAAGAGGCACCCATCTTCGAGATCGCCGACTTCGGCATCGTGGGCGACCTGTTCAACGTCGCACCGCAGCTCACCGAAGCTGTGAAGTCCCACAAGGGCTAAAAAGCACAAACTGCTGTGCGCCTTTATCAACCCCCCGCGGTTGATAAAGGCGCACAGTGCTTTATTCACCCGGCCTGCATCGGCATGTCACTTCGTCGATACCGAGACGCCGTTCGCGCTCGATAAACCTTGCGCATGACAATTACGTCAGTCCTTCGCTCCGCGAGTGACAATCTCGGCCGTGAGGTCGCCCAGCCGAGATATTCCCTGATCGTCTCCTCCGACCGCGAGCATCGTGTCGCAGCGCAGCGCCTTCGATACCGAGTGTTCGCCTCCGAGCCAGGCTTCTCCCTCCCGGCCTCGGCCGGGGTCTTCGAACTCGACGCCGACGGCTTCGACGAATTCTGTGATCATCTACTCGTTCGTGACAACATCACCGAGGAGTACGTCGGCTGCTACCGAATGCTGCCGCCGGATTCCGCGGCGGCGGCGGGTGGGTATTACACCGCAACCGAATTCGACATCTCCGCGCTCGATCCGGTGGCGAACAGGATCGTCGAAATGGGTCGCGCTTGCGTCGATCCCGCGCACCGCACCGGATCCGTCCTGAGCCTGATGTGGTCGGGCATTCTGCACTACCTCGAACTGACCGGATACGAATGGGTGATGGGCTGCGTCTCCGTGCCCATCCTCCCGAACCCCGATTCAATTGCCGGCGCCGATGTCCGCGGCGTCCGTGACTTCGTGATGAACAAACACGCCAGTCCGGGGTCGCGGCGGGTGACGCCACGAAACCCGGTGGTCCTCGGCGGTCTGACGCTCGACGAGATTGCCGCACCGGAACGCGTGACGATGCCGCCGTTGCTCCGTGGCTACTTGCGGATGGGCGCGATGATCTGCGGGGAACCTGCTCACGATCCCGAGTTCGGTGTGGCCGATTTTGTTGCGCTGCAAGGCCTTCACTCCGCCAACAAGCGCTATCTGGAACGGCTGCGATCGGCGGCCGCCGCACACGAATCGGGGATCGGCTGATGACCGCGACGGTGCCGTACTGGGTGCCGACGAGCCCCTGCGGCGACGGGTGCCTACCTACGGACGCACCCGGTGTGTCGAGTATCACCGTGATGGCCCGCGGGATCATGGTCGGCGCCGCACTGGTGACTGCGCCGGTGCTCTCGGCCGGCTGGCTGCTCCCGCGCACCTGGCGTACGGAGATGCAACGCGGATACTCGCGCGCGTTGCTGCGTTGTCTGGGAATGAAGCTCACGGTCGACGATCAGCGGTTGGGGCGCGCCGAACCGGCGGGCGTGATGGTTGTCGCCGGTCACGTGTCGTGGACCGACGTCCTCGTCGCGAGTGCCGTTGCCCCGGCCAACTTCGTCGCCCGTGCCGACCTGCTCGACTGGGCAGTGCTCGGTGGTCTCGCGCGCCGGATGCGCGTAGTGCCCATCGATCGCGCCCGACTGCGTGAACTTCCCGGAACCGTCGACGTCGTTCGCGAACGACTTCAGCGTGGTGTCCGCGTAATGGTGTTTCCCGAGGGAACGACCTGGTGCGGGCGGGCGTACGGAGGTTTTCGCCCGGCAATGTTCCAAGCTGCCGTCGACGCCGAATGCCCGGTTCAGCCGATGGCGATCCGCTACGAGAACGCCGACGGTTCCCTGTGCACCGGACCGTGCTTTGTCGGCACCGAAACTATCGGTCAGTCCATCCGTCGGATCCTGCGTCAGAAGAACGTCGAGGTGAAGGTCAGGCTGGCTCCGCTCGAGGAGGCAGGGGAGTGTCGAGTCGACCTCGCGCAGCGATGCGAGAGAGCCGTACGTGGCGTCGAAACCATCGATTTGGCAGCTCACGACATCTTCGACCCCGCACCGGAACTCGTGACACAAGCCGTGGGACAGATCGATACCTCCCCGGCAATGACCGCTTAGCCTGCTGAGCGAGGCTGGGCGAACTCTCGTGCTGGGCTATCCTTGTCAAGCCATGACTCTGCCTGCACCCAGTGCCCACGCCGGATTTCCGGTGTACCTCGATCATGCCGCCACGACTCCGATGTCGGCAGCCGCTATCGAGGCGATGACCGATACCTTCAAAACCGTGGGCAACGCGTCCTCGCTTCACGGTTCCGGCCGTGCGGCCCGGCGCCGCGTCGAGGAGTCGCGGGAATCGATCGCTGCCAGCCTGGGTGCGCGGCCTTCGGAGGTCATCTTCACCTCCGGCGGAACCGAGAGCGACAATCTCGCGGTCAAGGGCATCTACTGGGCTCGCCGTGACGCCGATCCGCGACGCACTCGCATCCTGGCCAGCTCCGTCGAGCATCATGCGGTGCTCGACGCCGTCGAGTGGCTCGAGCAGCACGAGGGCGCGCGCGTGACGTGGTTGCCGGTCGACGAGAACGGTGTCGTCGACCCGCAGACCTTGCGCGACGAGCTTTCCGTCCACGCTGACGAGGTAGCACTCGTGACGGTGATGTGGGCCAACAACGAGGTCGGCTCCATCATGCCGATCGTGGAGTTGGCGGAGATTTCGGCTGAGTTCGAGATTCCGATGCACAGCGACGCGGTTCAGGCCGTTGCGCAATTGCCGGTCGATTTCGCGGCGAGCAAGTTGTCCGCGCTGAGCATCGCGGCGCACAAGTTCGGTGGTCCGCACGGCGTCGGCGCACTGCTGCTCGGACGCCAGGTTCCGTGTGTGCCGCTCCTTCACGGCGGCGGACACGAACGTGATCTGCGTTCGGGCACTCCGGATACTGCGGGCGTTGTCGGGATGGCTGCGGCGCTGCGCGCAAACGTCGAGAACTTCGATTCCAGCACAAGGGAATTGGCGCAGTTGCGTGACCGTTTGATCGACGGAGTCCTGGAGATTCTTCCCGAGTCGGTGCTCAACGGCCCGACCGGATCCGATCGGCTTCCCGGTAACGCGCACTTCACCTTCCCCGGCTGCGAGGGCGATTCGTTGCTGATGCTGCTCGACGCCGCCGGTATCGAATGTTCCACCGGTTCGGCCTGCACCGCCGGTGTGGCCAGAGCCAGCCATGTCTTGATCGCGATGGGCGTCGAATCGCCCGTCGCGCGTGGCTCACTGAGATTTTCGCTCGGACATACGTCGAGTGTCACCGATGTGGACGCGCTGATCGCTGCGCTTCCACAAGTAGTAGAGCGCGCTCGGGCCGCCGGTCTTGCCGGTGCCGGTTCGCGTGGAGGGGATCGCTGATGCGAGTACTCGCAGCCATGAGCGGAGGTGTCGACTCCGCTGTCGCCGCCGCCCGCGCTGTTGCCGCCGGACATGACGTCGTCGGCGTTCATCTTGCGCTGTCCACGGCGCCGGGTGCATTGCGGACGGGTTCGCGTGGATGCTGCTCGAAGGAAGATGCCGGCGACGCCAGGCGCGCTGCCGACGTCCTCGGAATACCCTTCTACGTCTGGGATTTCGCCGATCGCTTCAAGGAAGACGTGATCGACGACTTCGTGGCGTCGTACGCAGCGGGTGAGACCCCCAATCCGTGCCTGCGGTGCAACGAGAAGATCAAGTTCACCGCACTGGCCGACCGTGCGGTCGCTCTCGGCTTCGATGCCGTGGCGACCGGTCACTACGCGCGCCTCGAAGACGGCGTCCTACGCCGGGCGGTCGACGCGGACAAGGACCAGTCGTATGTCCTCGGTGTGCTGACGGCCGATCAGCTTTCGCGAGCGATGTTCCCGATCGGTGACACACCGAAAGAACAGATCCGCGAGGAAGCCGCCGAGCGCGGTCTGGCTGTAGCGAACAAGCCTGACAGCCATGACATCTGCTTCATCCCGACCGGCGATACCCGAGCATTCCTGGGTGCACGCATCGGCGTTCGTCCCGGAAGCGTCGTCGACGCCGATTCGGGTGAGGTCCTCGCTGCACACGACGGCGTACACGGCTTCACGATCGGACAGCGCAAGGGCCTCGGCGTCGAAGGTCCCGCAGGTGACGGCCGTCCGCGGTACGTGACCGCGATCGAGCCCGAAACCGGAACGGTGCGAGTCGGTTCGGCCAAGAATCTCGACGTCTGGGCCATCTCGGCCCAGCGCGCGATCTGGACCTCGGGCCAGGCGCCGGAGGGCCCCGTCGAGTGCATGGTGCAGGTTCGTGCGCACGGCGGACTGGCGCAGGCCGTTGCGGAGGCCGTCGACGACGGTACTTCGGGCGGCAGCATCTCCATTTCGTTGCGCGAACCACTGACCGGCGTCGCGAAGGGCCAGGCCGTCGTGCTGTATCGCCCCGACAGCGAACTGGGCGACCAGGTTCTCGGCAGTGGCACCATCTCCGGCACCGAATCCGAGCCGAACACACTGTGACACAGCAGGTTTCCATCGGTGGCCTCGTCACCGGAATCGGATCCTGGCCGGGCACGGACGCCCGCGAAAGCGCCGCAACCATCCTTGGCGAACTGGGCGGTTTCCCACACCTGGTGGAGTTGCCGAGCCGCGGTCTCGGCGCTGACATGGTCGGCCGAGCAGGCGCCATTCTGGTCGACATCAACCTCGATGCCTCAACCCGCGCCTATCGCGTCGTGCCTCGGCGGGGAAACGTCGCGAAGCGAGCCGAGGACTTCCTGAATCAGGATCTCGACGCACTCGAGGAAGCCTGGGAATCGGCCCGTCTGGTCGGCGGAGACCACGTGATCAAGCTCCAAGCTGCCGGCCCGCTGACACTCGGCGCCGAGATCGAGGTTGCAAACGGTTCGCGAGTTCTCGTCGACCGTGGGGCACTCCGGGACATCGCCGAATCACTTGGTGAGGGGCTCGCGCGCCACGCCGCCGAGGTCACTCGTCGTACCGGTGCCCGAGTGGTGATCCAATTGGACGAGCCGCAGCTCGCGGCAGTGCTGGCCGGTTCACTACCCGGGCGCACCAAGATGGAGAGCGTTCCGGCTCTGCCGGAACCCGAGGCGCTCGCCGTTCTCGACTCGACGATCAGCGGTTGCGGACTGCCCACAATCGTCCACAGTTGCGGCGCCGACATGCCGTGGGATCTGCTGAGGCGAAGCCAGGCGTTCGGCGTGAGCTTCGACATGTCGCTCATCGGCTCACGTGATCTGGACGGCATCGGCCAGTTGTTCGACGCCGGCAAGGAATTGGCGCTCGGTCTGGTTCCTTCCGCCCCGCCGGAAAAGCCGGTGACGTGGAAAGAGTGCGCGATGCCGGCCGTCACCCTGATCGATCGTCTCGGCTTCTCGCGTGAACTCCTGCAGAACCAGGTCGCGGTAACCCCAAGCTGTGGTCTTGCGGGTGCGAGCCTCGAGTGGAGTCGAGCCGCCCTTCGCCTGTGCACAGACGTCGGCAAGGCATTGGTGGACGATCCGTCGGCGTTCTGATGTGTCGCGTTCTGACGTGAGTCGTGTGGTGTGTCGGTGTGAACCGATAATCTTCTAGCTGTGACTGAAACCGCGGATGCAATGCAGCCAGCGCCCAACGAGGCGCGCGAGCAGTGGACGGAGCTGGCCGAAGAGGTACGCCAGCATCAGTTCCGCTACTACGTTCGTGATGCGCCCGTCATTTCGGACGGTGCATTCGACACATTGCTCGGGCAGCTCAATGCTCTCGAAGAGCGGTACCCGGATCTGCGAACTCCCGACTCTCCGACGCAACTCGTCGGCGGCGGATTCGCGACGGACTTCACGTCCGTCGATCACCTCGAGCGGATGCTCAGCCTCGACAATGTCTTCGACGAGTCCGAACTCCGCGGATGGATCGCCAAGGTAGAGCAGGAAACCGGGCCGGAACTGCACTATCTCTGCGAAGTGAAAATCGACGGTGTCGCGCTCAATCTCGTCTACGAGAACGGCAAACTCGTGCGTGCGGCAACCCGCGGCGACGGTCGTACGGGCGAGTTGGTCACTCTCAATGCCCTGACGATCAACGACATCCCGGAGCGGCTCACCGCTACGGACGAATTCCCGATTCCAACCTTGCTCGAGGTGCGAGGAGAGGTGTTCTTCCGCCTCGAGGACTTCGCGGCACTCAATGCCTCCCTCGTGGAGGAGGGTAAGGCGCCGTTCGCCAATCCGCGCAACTCTGCGGCGGGCTCCCTGCGTCAGAAGAATCCTGCCGTCACCGCGCGTCGTCGCCTCGGCATGATCTGCCACGGGTTCGGGCGAATGGAAGGTTTCGAGCCGGCTTCGCAGTACGACGCCTACGTGGCCCTCGCCGCCTGGGGGCTGCCGGTGTCCACGCACACCTCGCGGGTGGTTGGCGCCGACGCCGTGGTCGAAAAGATGAAGTACTGGGGAGAACATCGCCACGACGTCGAGCACGAGATCGACGGGTTGGTGGTCAAGGTCGACGAGATGTCGTTGCATCGACGTCTGGGCACCACGTCCCGCGCACCACGGTGGGCGATCGCGTACAAGTACCCGCCGGAAGAGGTCACGACCAAGCTCCTCGACATCCGGGTCAGTGTCGGCCGCACGGGTCGCGTGACGCCGTTCGCGTACATGGAACCCGTCACGGTCGCGGGTTCCACTGTGTCCTTGGCCACCCTCCACAACGGCTCGGAGGTCAAGCGCAAGGGTGTGCTGATCGGCGACACCGTGGTGTTGCGCAAGGCTGGAGATGTCATCCCCGAGGTTCTCGGTCCCGTGGCAGACGTTCGTGACGGTACCGAGCGCGAGTTCGTGATGCCGACGCACTGCCCCGAGTGCGGCACGTTGTTGGCACCCGCGAAAGAGGGCGACGTCGACGTGCGATGCCCTAATCAGCAACACTGCCCGGCGCAGTTGCGCGAGCGTGTGTTCCACGTCTCGGGGCGCGGAGCATTCGACATCGAGGTGCTCGGTTACGAGGCCGCGACCGGGCTGCTGGAGGCGAAGGTCATCGGTGACGAGGGCGACCTCTTCTCACTCGACGCCGAGAAACTGATCGAGGTTCCGATCTTCCGCACCAATGCGGGAGCGCTGTCTGCCAACGGAAAACGCTTGCTGGCCAACCTGGATTCGGCCAAGGACAAGCCGCTGTGGAGAGTGCTTGTGGCACTGTCGATTCGGCACGTCGGCCCCACTGCCGCGAGGGCGTTGGCTGGCGAATTCGGTTCGCTGCAACGTATTCGGGAAGCGTCGGTCGACGAGTTGGCTGCAGTCGACGGTGTCGGATCCACAATCGCCGCCGCTGTCGTGGAGTGGTTCTCCGTCGACTGGCATCAGCAGATCGTCGACAAGTGGGCTTCGGCCGGGGTGCGCATGGAGGACGAGCGAGACGACTCGATTCCGCGCAATCTCGAGGGTCTCTCGATCGTCGTCACCGGTTCGCTCGAGACGTACTCGCGAGATCAGGCGAAGGAAGCGATTCTGGTGCGCGGCGGTAAGGCGGCTGGGTCGGTCTCGAAGAAGACTGCGTTTGTCGTCGTCGGTGAAGCGCCCGGTTCCAAGCATGACAAGGCAGTCGAATTGGGTGTGCCGGTGCTCGACGAAGACGGCTTCCGGCGGTTGCTCGAAGATGGCCCGGATGCGATCGCTCCCACCGATTTGGACGAATCAGAGTGACTTTGTCCGATTTCTGAGATTGGTGTGCTGGGTGCGATAGTGACGCCATGATCGAGATTCGTGAAGTTCTACCGGCTGAGTTCGAGACCGTCGGGGAACTGACTGTGCAGTCGTACGTGGGTGGCGGATTTGTCGCCGGCGGATCGCCGTACGCGGAGCGCCTGCGAGACACCGCAACTCGGGTGGAGCAGGGGCGGGTGCTGGTTGCCGTTCTCGGCGAAGAGGTCGTGGGTTCTTTGACGATCGCCGAACCCGGCACGCCCTTCGCGGATGTTGCGCAGAACGGCGAACTCGAGTTCCGCATGCTCGCGGTCTCGCCGCAGGCTCGGGGATCGGGCGCCGGAACCGCATTGGTTCGCGCAGTGATCGCCGAAGCCTACGACCGAGGCGATCACTCGGTGGTCATCTCGACGCAGCCCGAGATGGTCGATGCTCGTCGCATCTACGACCGCAACGGGTTCGTCCCCGATCCCGAGCGCGCGTGGGAGCCGATTCGCGGTATGGAGCTGACGGTCATGGTTCGCGGTCTGGCCTGATTACCCGGCCTGGTCAGCCCAGCACTGTCGCGACGATTCCGGCGAGATAGCCGAGGCGGGCTATCTCCGAAGGGCGAAATTCGGGTCCTCCGGGACGACCGAGCATGAGGACACGATTGCCGGAGCCGAGCGGTGCGGCAGCGAGGCTGGTGTTCATCTCTCGCCAGACGTCCGGAACCCAGTCGGCCTCGCCGTCGAGGGCGGTGGGCTTGTCCAGTGGCATCCACGGAATGTCGGTGGCATGGGTTTCCGGCGCGCCGGCGCTACCGACGACGCGGTACGCACCGTGCTTGCCGATGTCCGCGACGACGCACCAGCCGACTCGCAGTACACGCGGCGCGCCGTCGACGAGGACCTGTAGTCGATCGTTTCGGGCTGTCGCAACGGAATCGATGAGTTCGAGCTCACGATGGGTGTCGAGAATCCCGGCGTAGGGGCGGATCGAATCGACCAGCACGTCGGGCAGATGCTCGGCAGCGGTGATCAAGGTGTCGGGCAGTGCGCCCGGTTCGACGTCGACCACGAGGTCGTCGATGGCAAAACCGTCGCCTCGCTCCACGACGTCGAGGGAGAGGATGTCTGCGCCCACGGATCCGAGAGCTACGGCGAGCGCGCCGAGGCTGCCGGGTCGGTCGGGCAGTTGGACGCGAAGCAGGTACGACACGCGCGTGCCTTTCGCTGATCGGTTCTCGCCCGGATCACGTCGACCCGGGCCACACCCATCTTTGCACTTGCTCAGCACGCGTTGGTGGGCGCCGCGGCGGGGTCACACCGGGTGCACATGCTTGTCACACGAGCGAAACACGAGGTGGATTCGACGTGGCGGTGGACACAGTAGGCGTGCGTACCGGTCGACACAGCAGGCGTGATTACAGGGACACAGCAGGCGTGCTTACAGGTCTGTCGCGGCGAGGAACTAGGCTGGACCGGCAATGTTCACGTCCTCTTCCGAAAGGGGCCCCGCGGTGCCTGCCATCTCCCGTGACGAGGTCGCGCACCTCGCGCGGCTGTCCAGACTCGCCCTGTCCGATGCCGAACTCGACGAGTTCGCCGGTCAGTTGGATTCGATTCTCAACCACGTCAAGGTGGTCACCGAGGTTGCGGCCGACGACGTCCCGCCCATGGCGAACCCCAATGCCGTCACCAACGTGACGCGCCCCGACGTGATCGTGCCCGGGTTGACCCCCGAGCAGGCATTGTCCGGAGCACCCGCAGTCGAACAGGATCGCTTTGCGGTTCCGCAGATCCTTGGAGAGGGCGAATGACCGATCTGACCACGCTGGACGCCGCTGAGCTGGCCGGCAAGATCCACTCGCGTGAGGTGTCCTCGGTAGAGGTCACGCAGGCGCATCTCGACCGCATCGCTGCCGTCGACACCGAGTACCACGCCTTCCTGCACGTTGCCGGTGAACAGGCTCTCGAAGCCGCCGCAGCAGTGGACAACTCGCTCGCAGGCGGAAACGAACCCGCTTCGGCACTCGCCGGAGTTCCGATTGCGTTGAAGGACATCTTCACAACGACGGACATGCCGACCACCTGTGCGTCGAAGATTCTCGAAGGCTGGGTTGCGCCGTACGACGCGACCCTGACGAGCAAGCTTCGCGCTGCGGGCATCCCGATCCTCGGCAAGACGAACCTCGACGAATTTGCGATGGGCTCCTCCACGGAGAACTCCGCATTCGGTCCGACGCGTAACCCGTGGGATGTCACCCGCATCCCCGGCGGATCCGGTGGTGGTAGCGCTGCAGCGCTCGCGTCGCGTCAGGCCCCGTTGGCCATCGGCACCGACACCGGAGGGTCGATCCGTCAGCCCGCTGCGGTCACCGCGACGGTCGGAACCAAGCCGACGTACGGAACTGTCTCGCGCTTCGGGCTCGTCGCGTGCGCCTCCTCGCTCGATCAGGGTGGCCCCTGTGGTCGCACCGTGCTCGACACCGCTCTGCTGCACGAGGTCATCGCCGGGCACGATCCGCGTGACTCCACGTCCATCGACGCCCCCGTGCGTCCGGTGGTCGCTGCGGCACGTGAGGGTGCAGCCGGGGACCTGCGCGGCGTCAAGGTCGGTGTGGTCAAGGAACTTCACTCCGACAGCTACCAGCCCGGCGTCATCGCTTCCTTCGACGCTGCTGTCGAGCAACTCAAGGCTTTGGGCGCCGAAGTTGTCGAGGTTTCGTGCCCGAGCTTCGAGCACGCGCTCGCGTCGTACTACCTGGTGCTGCCCAGTGAGGTCTCGTCCAACCTGGCCCGCTTCGACGCCATGCGCTACGGACTGCGCGTCGACGAAGGCAACATGAGTGCCGACCAGGTCATGGCGGCAACCCGCGCCGCCGGTTTCGGCCCGGAGGTCAAGCGCCGCATCATGATCGGTACCTACGCACTGTCCTCGGGCTACTACGACGCCTACTACGGTTCGGCGCTCAAGGTTCGTACCCTCATCGCACGCGATTTCGACAAGGCCTACGAGAAGGTAGACGTACTGGTCTCGCCGACCAGCCCGTTCACGCCGTGGAAGTTGGGGGAGAAGGTCGGCGATCCGTTGGCCATGTACCTCTCCGACCTGTGCACGCTGCCGACCAACCTGGCCGGACACTGCGCCATGTCGGTGCCATCGGGTCTGTCCGCGGACGACAACCTGCCGGTGGGCCTGCAGATCATGGCGCCCGCCATGGCTGACGAGCGCCTCTACCGTGTCGGTGCCGCCTACGAAGCTGCTCGCGGCCCGATTGCAACTGCAGTCTGACCTGTTTGCTGTGCGCCTTTATTAACCCCCCGCGGTTAATAAAGGCGCACAGCAGTTTCAGGAGCAAGTCCCCAAAGCTGTCCCCTGATCGGTTCCGTAGCGGTGGCCGTGACCGGCGGGTACACCGAGCGAACCGAGCATGTCGACGGTGGTCTGCAAGAACGTGACGCCCGGGATCCACTGCGGGATCGGGCCGTCCTGCACGGCACGGCTCAGATCCGGCTTCTGCGTCGCGAGGGCGGGGGACCACCACACCACCGGGTCGGACGTGTTCGCGAGGACGGTTGCGCCGTCCGTTCGTGTCGCGCCGGCCGGGGGACCGGCCCACAACACGTCGCACGGGACGGTGGCACTGCTCTCGGACAGAGCCTCGGTCAGTGCGGCGCTGCCGCCGACGGCGCCGAGGCTCTGTCCGTAGAGGAACAGGTCCGGTCGCTCTTCGGCAGGCATCGCGGCAATGTGGCTACCGACAGCCGTGAACAGGGCGGTGGCTGATTCTTCGGCGTCGTCGCGGCTGAACAGGAATGTCGCCCAACTGGGTGCGTCGGAGTATTGCTGTCCGACTATCGCGACGTCTCCGCCGAACCGTTGCTCGATACCGTCGACTGCGTGGGTGTCGATCCAGCCCGAGCCGGTCGGAACGGCCACCACGACGCTGTTGCGGGCGAAGCCGCCGACGCGATCGAGCTCACTCACGGCGAGAGCGGCACGCGATGCGGCATCGGGTGCGGAATCCACACCGGCGTAGACGCGCACCGAGTCTTCGCCTGCAGCAACGAACTTGCGTCCCTCCGCGCCCATCGAGGTCCACGAGATGAGCGATTCGGAGCTGCCTGTCGCGGAGGTCGAAAGTGGCTGTGTCAGAGCGGTGTCGATGTACGCGTTGGACTTGTCGAACGAATCGGCGAGACCGTTCCAGACGGCGGGACCGACGACCAACTGCACGCCGAGGACTCCCATGACCAGTGCGCCCACGCTCCGCGCGAAACCCATCCACCGCAGCGCCTTCGAAAGTCCGACCCCGAGGCCCCAGAGTGCAAGGGCGGTCAGCGAGGCAATGCACCCCGCCTCCACCCAGTGGATCAGCCCGGCAGGCGGTGCGCCCATCGCTGCTCGCAGCGAGTTCTGCCAACCGGCGGCGGCGAACATCGCAACTGCGGTGCCGGCAGTCGACAACCCGAACGCGGTGATGCGCCAATGACGTTCGTCGAATCGGGCCTTGACCCGGTCGGGGACGAGCCGACGGGCTACCGCGGAGAACGCCCACATCGCCAGTAGTCCGATCGCGACGAGCAGACCGCTGAACACCCCTTGGAGTACGGCTGATCTCGGCAGCAGTCCAGGGGCAAGTGAGACGGCGGACATCGCTGCCACGGCGACGCTCGCGGACACCCGGGGGAGTGCGAGCGCCCCGACTCGGGCGAGAACGGGGGTCCGTGACGCATTCAGAACGCTCATGCTGCAATCGCTTTCGGGGAGAAGGAGAACTCGTTCGACGGATCGAGGCGCCGCGATCGCATCAGGGTGAAGCCGAGGGCGGAAACTGCCAGAACTCCGGCCGTGCCGTAACCGAACCCCGATTCCGCGACCGGAGTCAGATAGCTTTGGCGCCAAGAGTTTCCGTTCACCGCTGTGACGGCGACATCGGCCATCGCGAAGCAATACCCACGTGAGAGAAAGGACGTGCGGTCTTCACAGGCCGCATGCATTCGCTCGTCGAGCTGACCGTCGAGGACCTGGCGGGCCCACGGCCCCAGTTCCGTTCCGTGCGAATGCGCGTAGCGGAGTAGGTCGTACCCGAGATCGTGTGCTTTGCAGGCCGAGTCGAATTCGTCGGGAAGCGGAATCGGTGACGAGCAGTCGCCGTGGGGGTTGGCGAGGTATCCGTCGACGACGGTAGGCGTGTATCCGGCAAATGCGGCGAAATCCGACGGGATGGTGGTCGCAGCATCAGAGGCATCCGCGGTAGTCACAGTGGCGATCGCCCTGGATGCGTTCGAATTCTCGGTGCGCGGCGGCTCGGCTCCGCTCGCTCCGGCAGTGACGGTGATCGCTGCCGTTGCCGCCAGCGCCAGGGCAGCCCAGGTGCCGGCGCTTCGAGAGAGGTCTTTCACTCGTGTGATCCGCATGCCGTTCACGCTATGAACGGACAATCCTGGCGGTCATCGCTCTGGAGAGGGGTTCTCCGACGTGCGATCGGGTGAGAATTCCCTCCCCTGTGATACCTCGGAGGTAGGGGGATCTCACTCTGCAGTATGAGGACTTTCGGGGTTCGCCTTCATAGGCTTGACGGGTGATCAAGGTCCGAAGGAAGAACAGAGGCGCACCGGGTGTGCCCGCGCCGACATACACCACTGCCGGGTCGATGCTGTCCGGCCTCGACGGGGCGGTCGTACATTCGGAGAAGGTGCGCCGGGCAACCAGTTTCGTGGCCCGCGGTCAGTTCTGGAACATCGTCATCGTAGTGATCACTCTGATCCTCTATTCGATTGCCTGGCCGACACTGCAACTGACGCATCATGTTTCGCCACCGATCATGCCGTTCGTCGCCGCGTTGGCCGCCTTTCCGTTTGTCCTGATCCGGATCAACGCTCCATTGGGGTGGGCGGTGTCGGCGGTGTCGGCACTGATCATCCCGTTGGTGTTCGACAACACAACTGGTTACGACTACCCGTGGCAGGTCGTCCACATCATCGTGCTGATGTCGTTGCTCGCCGCGGTGAGTCTGCGGGCGCCCATTCAGGTTGTCGGCGTCGCCTGGATCGCCACGGTGCTGCTTTTCCTCGGCAACGCTCCGGGAAGCGACGGAGCCGGTTGGGCTGTCGGATTGAGCGCGCTGGTGGTCTTCTGCCTGCTGATCCGCTGGTTGGTTCTCTCTCGTCGTCAATTGGCCAAGCAGGAAGAAGTCAGTGAACTCGAGCGCACTCGGCGAACGATCCTCGAGGAGAAGGCGCGGATCGCCCGCGACTTGCACGACATCGTGGCCCACCACATGTCGATGGTGGTCGTGCAAGCGCAGAGTGCGCCGTACCGACTCGATGCGGTCACTCCCGAGATCCGGACCGAATTCGAATCGATAAGTGAGACAGGGCGAGCAGCGCTCAACGAGATTCGTGGTCTCCTCGGAGTGCTGCGCAGCGACGGTGACTCCGTGGTGACGGCCCCGCAACCGGGCGTCGATCAGTTAGACGACCTGCTGCTCGGCAGTACCCGTGCCGGACTTCCGGTGTCGTGGCGAGTCGACGGAGATCGAGCGTCGGTCTCGGAATCCACGGGCCTTGCGCTCTACCGGATCATTCAGGAGTCGATTACCAATGCGGCCAGGCATTCACCAGGCGGACCCATCGACGTCGCCGTGGCGTTCGGCCCGCAATCGGTGAGCGCGCTCGTGAACAACGGGCCTTCGCCATTGGGTGGCAATCAGCACTCGGCGTCGGAAACCACTGGTGGCAACGGAATACGCGGAATGCGTGAGCGGGCTTCGGCGGTGGGCGGCATGCTGTTGGCAAACCGGCGCGAGGACGGAGGGTTCGAGGTCCGGGCCGAGTTGCCGTCGATGCCCGCCTAGGCTGTCCGAGTGCCCATCACAGTATTCATCGCAGACGACCAGGCGATGGTTCGACAAGGGTTCGGAGCCCTACTCTCCGCCCAGCCCGACATCAGCGTGATCGGCGATGCGCCGGACGGCAAGATCGCCGTCGCCGAGGTCGCGCGATTGCGTCCGGACGTGGTGTTGATGGATGTTCGTATGCCCGAGATGAACGGACTCGACGCTGCCCGCCAGATTCTGTCCGCCGGATGGGAGCCGCCGGTGCGAGTCCTCATGCTTACCACTTTCGACATCGACGATTACGTCTACGAGGCCCTGAGCGTCGGAGCGAGCGGGTTCATGCTCAAGGACGCACCGGCTGAGGAACTGATTCGGGCGGTGCGCGTCGTCGCCGAAGGGCAGGCCTTGCTGGCGCCGACGGTGACGCGTCGCCTGATTGCCGATGTGACCAGCCGGCGGGCCGCACCGCGCGCACGGCCCGCAGCGCTCGATGCGCTGACCCCGCGTGAGCGCGAGGTCCTCGAACTGATTGCCCGCGGATTGTCCAACGTCGAGATTGCCGAGCGGCTGTTCGTCGCAGAGCAGACCGTCAAGACCCATGTCGGGAAGGTGCTGTCCAAGCTCGATCTGCGCGATCGCGCCCAGGCAGTCGTGTTGGCGTACGAAAGCGGGCTCGTCACGCCGGGTTAGGGGTCCCGTGCGGCGCGGCGTTGCGGCTCGGCAACGCCGCTATCCTGCGGCAATACGGTGACTGGGGGAAGATGGACACCAAGATCCACAATCCGGTCACGAGAGGTGCTGCACTATGCGAATCGGAATCCTCACGGGCGGCGGCGACTGCCCGGGCTTGAACGCGGTCATCCGCGCCGTCGTACGTACGTCGGCCGGTCGTTACGGCAGTACCGTGGTCGGATTCCGGGACGGCTGGCGAGGATTGCTCGAGGACCGCAAGGTCCCGCTCGACTCCGATGACCGCATCAACCGCATCCTCACCCGCGGCGGCACGATCCTCGGCACCGCTCGCGTGAACCCCGACAAACTCCGTGCGGGCCTCGATCAGATCAAGCAGACCCTCGACGACAACGGGATCGACGTCCTGATCCCGATCGGCGGCGAAGGCACACTCACCGCGGCCAGTTGGCTTTCCGAGAGCGGCGTACCCGTGATCGGTGTGCCCAAGACGATCGACAACGACATCGATTGCACCGACGTGACTTTCGGTTTCGACACCGCCTTGGCTGTCGCCACCGACGCCATCGACAGGCTCCACACCACGGCCGAATCGCACCAGCGCGTCATGCTCGTCGAGGTCATGGGCCGGCATGCGGGCTGGATCGCGCTGCAGGCCGGACTGGCGTCGGGGGCACACCTGACTCTGGTTCCGGAACAGCCGTTCGACGTCGACGAGGTGTGCGCGATGGTCAAGAAGCGCTTCCAGCGTGGCGACTCCCACTTCATCTGCGTCGTGGCTGAAGGTGCGATGCCCGATCCCGCGTCGATGACTCTGCGCGAAGGTGGCATCGACGAGTTCGGCCACAAGATCTTCACCGGTGTCGCGCAGCAGCTCGGAAACGAGATCGAGCGCCGGATCGGCAAGGAAGTTCGCACCACCGTCCTCGGACACATCCAGCGCGGTGGCACCCCGACGCCGCACGACCGCATCCTCGCCACTCGCTTCGGCGTTCATGCCACCGACGCAGCTCACCGCGGAGATTTCGGTCAGATGGTCGCGTTGCACGGAACGTCCATCGACCTCGTTCCGCTCGCCGAGGCGACCCGCAAACTCAAGACGGTGCCCAAGGAGCGCTACGAGGAGGCAGCCGCATTCTTCGGCTGAGCCGCAGACGCATAAACTGATCACCATGACTGCTGTCGATGCGCCCGACATCCTCGATTACGACGAAGTACTGACCAAGTACGAGCCTGTGATGGGTATGGAGGTGCACGTAGAACTCGGCACCGCGACCAAGATGTTCTGCCCGTGCCCCACCGAGTTCGGTGCCGAACCCAATACCCAGGTGTGCCCGGTCTGTCTGGGCATGCCCGGTTCGTTGCCGGTGGTGAACGCAGCCGCTGTCGAGTCCGCGATCCGGATCGGCCTTGCTCTCAACTGCTCCATCACGCCTTGGGGCCGATTCGCACGCAAGAACTACTTCTACCCGGATCAGCCGAAGAACTACCAGATTTCCCAGTACGACGAGCCGATCGCAACCGAGGGATACCTCGACGTGATCCTCGACGACGGGACGACGTGGCGTGTCGACATCGAGCGCGCACACATGGAGGAGGACACCGGTAAGTCCCTCCACGTCGGTGGCGCTACGGGCCGTATCCACGGTGCGAGCCACTCACTGCTCGACTACAACCGTGCGGGTGTGCCGCTGGTGGAGATCGTCACCAAGACCATCCACGGTGCCGGTGAGCGCGCTCCCGAGGTTGCCCGCGCCTACGTGACGGCGCTTCGTGATCTGCTCAAATCACTCGACGTCTCGGACGTGCGGATGGATCAGGGATCGATGCGCTGCGACGCCAACATCTCGCTGATGCCGATCGGCGCCAAGGAACTCGGAACGCGTACCGAGACCAAGAACGTCAACTCCCTCAAGAGCGTCGAGGTCGCAGTTCGCTACGAAATGCGCCGTCAGGCAGCAGTTCTCGACGCCGGCGGCGAGGTCATCCAGGAGACCCGCCACTTCCAGGAAGCCGACGGCACCACCGCCGCCGGACGCCGCAAGGAAACGGCCGAGGACTACCGCTACTTCCCGGAACCGGATCTCGAGCCTGTTGCTCCGAGCGCCGAGTGGGTCGAAGAACTGCGCGGCACCTTGCCGGAGCTTCCCTGGATTCGCCGCGCGCGGATCCAGAAGGACTGGGGAATCTCCGACGAGGTCATGCGTGACCTCGTCAACGCCGGCGCCATCGATCTGGTGATTGCGACCACCGAAGCCGGTGCTTCGCCCGAGGCAGCGCGCTCCTGGTGGCTGTCCTACCTGTCGCAGCAGGCCAACACCCGCGGCGTCGAACTCGGCGCTCTGCCGATCACCCCGGCGCAGGTTGCGCAGGTCGTAGCTCTCATCGACAGCGGCAAGCTCAACAACAAGGTCGCTCGCCAGGTCGTCGATCACGTCCTCGACGGCGAGGGTGACCCGGAGCAGGTTGTCGCGGCCCACCCGGAGTTGGTCGTCGAACGTGACGAAACCAAGCTCAAGGCAGCCGTCGACGAGGCACTCGCAGCCAACCCCGACATCGCGGACAAGATCCGCAGCGGCAAGGTCCAGGCCGCCGGAAAGATCGTCGGCGACGTCATGAAGGCCACCCGAGGACAGGCAGACGCGGCTCGTGTGAAGGAACTTGTCATCGAGGCGTGCAGCTAGCGCACACTGAATTTCTGACACTGATGCCCGGCCGAATCGAATTCGGCCGGGCATCAGTATTTACCGCTGTCGTTTTGCCGCTGTCGGTCTACAGACCAGGGATCACAACCGCACGGCCGCTGAGCGTTCCGGCAGCCAGTCGTCGATACGCTTCGGCACCGTTGTCGAGACTGAAGGTCTCCACCGCGATGTCGAAGATGCCGGCGTGGGCGAGGTCGATCAATTCGATCAACTCGTTGCGGGCACCCCAATACGGAACTGTCACCGAAGCCTCGTAAGGACTTTGGAAGAACCCGACTTTGGCGTGGGCCTGGCCGTCCCCGATCCCGACGATCGTGACGTCTGATCCGACGCCGGCGACAGCCATCGCGGTGTCGATGGTGGGCTGGTAGCCGACGAAGTCGAGAACCAGTGCGGCGCCTTGACTTCCAGTGATCTTGCGGACGTTCTCGGCCGCGTCCTTGTCGGACAGAACCACTTCGTGAGCGCCTACCTTGGTTGCCAGTTCGAGCTTGTCCGCGCTCACGTCCAAAGCGATGACCGTTGCCGCCGAGAGGTGACGGAGGAGCTGAATGGCGACGTGGCCGAGCCCGCCAGTGCCAATGACAACCGCGTACGAGCCTCCGCGAAGTTTCGGCAGAGAACGCTTGATCGCGTGGTACGGCGTCAGACCGGCGTCGGTCAGCGGCACCGTCTTGACCGGGTCGAGGTCACCGATCGGGACAAGGTGGCGAGGAGAATCGACGATCATGAACTCGGCCAACGCGCCGGGTGCACCGAGACCGGGAGGATTGATGCCGAGTTCTTGGGCGCGAGAGCAATAGTTCTCGAGTCCTTGTGAGCAGTGCCAACAGTTGCCGCAACCCCAAGGCCCGTAGACGACGACATTGGTTCCGATGTCGAGACCTTCGACACCCTCGCCGACGGCGGCGACCTTGCCTGCGCCTTCGTGGCCGAGCGTGAGCGGAAGGCCGTAGGTGTACTGCTCTTCGGGCAGGCTCATGATGAAGTCGTCCGAGTGGCAGACGCCGGCAGCGGTGACTTCCAGGAGCACTTCACCTGGACCGGGCTCGGGTTTGGGAATTTCCGTGAGTTCGGGTTCCGCGCCGATTCTCGTGTACTGGATTGCCTTCATTCCGACTCCTTTGTCGTGGTTGGCCAACCGCTCCTGGCACATGCGGAGTGATTAGCCCCGCTAACAAAAGAGTACGCATCTGTGCATGTTCGGTCACGCGATCCGTGACCGAACAGACATGCTGCTCGGCGATCTCAGGTCAGTCGATCCCGCCGCTGCCACTCGGCATCGGGATCTTGACCACCTTGTCGTCGTTCGGCCCCGGCTCGCCCGCGGTCTTGTTGATCGTGCTCGCCCACATCAAACCGTCGGATCCGAGCGCCAAACCGCCCAGTTGGCCGTACGTGTCTTTCGCCACTGCCGACGGTGCGGTCGTGACTGCTCCTGTTCCCGGATCGGCGGCCAGCGCCGAGATCGCTTTGCCGGCCCCCAGCGCGACAGCTACCACTCCCTGCGCTGCGATGCACCCGCCGACTCCGGGTCGGTCGGGCCACGTCCACGCGGGGGATGTCACCGTGCCGTCGGCGCCGACGCGTTGGAGGCGATCTTCGAGAGTGGTTCGGTCGGTGACCCACGTCGCGATGCCTGGATCGACACATACGCCGCCGCCGTTTCCGATTCCGGACAGAACAACTTCTGGGCGAGGCGGCGCAGCGTTGGGCGTCAGCGATCGGACTCGCAACAGCTTCCCCGCCAACGAGCCAGGATCCTGAGCAACCGCAGGGTTGCCGGTATCGCCGGTCAGGACCATGAGCTGGTCCGGGGCCGCGAACTCGAGTGATCCGCCGTTGCCGCTTGCACCGCGCGGGATTCCGCCGAGGACCTCCTTGGCGGTGTCACCGGGAGCAATGCGGACCACCCGGTTGTCGGTTCCGGTGGTGACGTAGGCATAGATCAGGTTGTCTTCGACAAATGTGGGGGAGAGGGCGATGTCGAGCAGTCCGCCGTCGCCGCTGCCGTCGACATCGATCTTGGCAACCTCGACCGGTGTCGTGTTGGGGGCTACCTGTATGATTCGGCCGGTTCGCCGTTCGGCCACCAGCCCGGAGTTCCCGTCCGGGAGTGTGACGAGGCCGCCGGTGGTGTCGAGACAGGTTGCGATCACGGCGGTGTCGGCGTCCTGACACGGCCCGAGGGGGCCGGTCCGCGGCGCCGGCGGCGTGGTCGACGGCGGCGGGTTCTCCGGCTGCACTTCGGCGCTTGCCTGGTTGGTCGGTTCGGGTGTGAACGGCGAGGCAGTCGATTCGTCGAAGTTCGCGCAACCTGCGAGCAACGATGTCCCGAGCACCAGAGCCAGTGCGCCCAGCGCTGCATGCCTACCCGTAGTCATGCCCAAGACGTTACGTAACCCACGGCAGATGCCGCCACGCCGGACCAAGGTTCCCCGTCGAGTTCGTGAATCGGCCATAGGCTCACCTACGTGACTGACGAGCGAAAAGATCCCAGCGAGTTGTCGGATGCGGACAAGCCGACGGGCAACGTGTCCAGTCCGTATGACTCGCCCACCGAACAATTTCCGACGGTGAGCGCCAAGAATCCGTTGCCGCGGACCGACGACGATCTCGATTTCGGTTCCACGAACGCCAACTCGCTGACCGAACAGATACCGACATACCGAGCGCCGGGCGCGGATCAGCCGACAGTGGCTCTCGAGCGAGAAACGGCGTACGACGCTCCGATCACCGCCGTCCCCACCGCCGAAGCCGTGGCAGGGACCACCGAGACTCCGCGGGGCCGAGGCACTCTCGACCTCGGTTTGCTTGCACTGCGTTTGGCCGTCGGCGGAACAGCACTGGTGCACGGTCTGCAGAAGTTGACCGGTATCTGGAACGGGCCGGGTCTGGGCGGTTTCGAGACGATGCTGGCGGATGCCGGGTTCCAGCAGGCGAAGTGGATGGCGATCCTCGGCGCCGTCGGTGAGGTCGCAGGTGGCGCCCTCCTGATCCTGGGGTTGCTGACTCCCGTTGCGGCAGCATCGGTTCTGGCCGTGATGATCAATGCGTGGGCGCTGCGTCAGGCGAGCGCACCTGGACTGGAGTACTTCGCCCCGGCCGGTACCGAGTACGAGATGCTGCTCGGAATCTGTGCGGGCGTCATCATTTTGACGGGTCCCGGCCGTATTTCGCTCGACGGTCGTCGTGGCTGGGCAACCCGCCCGTTCGTCGGATCGCTCGTGGTCTTGATCCTCGGCATCGCTGCGGGCGTCTGCACTTGGATCTTCCTGAACGGTGCCAATCCGCTCATCTGAAACTCGCGCCGTCGAACAAACGAACCGCCGCTCTCCGAATCGGAGAGCGGCGGTTCGTCTGTGAAGGATCAGTCCTTGACGAGTACCGGGTCGGCGTTCGCGGACGGGATGGCTGTTCCGTCCTTGAGCTTGCGACCGAGGACCGACTTGCGGTGACCGTAGGCGAAGTACACGAGCACACCGATGGCCATCCAGACGAGGAACCGGATCCAGGTCTCGACCGAGAGGTTGAGCATCAGCCAACCGCAGGCGAGCACGGCGACGATCGGCACGAAGGGCACCAGTGGGACGCGGAATCCGCGCGGCAGGTCGGGGCGGGTGCGGCGTAGGACGATGACACCGACACAAACCAGGACGAATGCGAACAGCGTTCCGATGTTGACCATCTCTTCGAGCGTGCCCATCGGGAAGAAGGCTGCCAGGACGGCGACGATGCCACCGACGATCAACGTGATGCGCATCGGGATGCCCTTGGCGTTGGTCTTGGCCAGGCTGCGCGGCATGAGGCCGTCACGGGACATTGCGAAGAGGACGCGGGTCTGGCCGAGCATCATGACCATGACGACTGTCGTGAGGCCGGCCAGGCCACCGAAGTTGATGGCGGTTTGTGCCCAACCGATTCCGTTGGCCTCGAATGCGGTTGCGAGGGTGGCGCTGGAATCGCCGACCAGCGGACTGCCGTCCTTGAGTTCGGTGTACTTGACCATGCCGGTCAGGACGAGTGTGACGGCAACGTAGAGAACGGTGACGATGGCGAGCGAGCCGAAGATTCCGCGTGGCAACGACTTCTGCGGGTTCTTGGTTTCCTCGGCCGTGGTGGCGACGACATCGAAGCCGATGAAGGCAAAGAACACGAGGCTGGCTGCGGCGAGCAATCCGTAGGCGCCGTAGCTACTTCCGCCTGCACCGGTCAGCCAGGAGAACAAGGTCTGATGGATTCCGCTTGCAGAGCTCTCGGATCCTTCGGACGGCGGGATGAAGGGAGAGTAGTTCTCCTTCTTGATGTAGAACGCGCCCACGACGATGACGAGCAGGACTACTGCGATCTTGATCGCGGTAATGATCGCGGAGACTCGCGAGGAAACCTTGGTGCCGATCGCGAGAATCAGGGTGATCGCGCCGATGATGAGCAGGGCGCCCCAGTCGAAGCTGATCGACCCGATGTGGGCGGTGGTGCTGCCGCTCGCCCCGATGACGTTGCCGAGGTACAGCGACCAACCCTTGCCGACGACGGCGGAGGCGAGAGCAAACTCGAGGATGAGGTCCCAGCCGATGATCCAGGCTGCGAACTCACCGAACGTCGCGTAGGAGAACGTGTATGCGCTGCCTGCGACTGGAACGGTGGAGGCGAACTCCGCGTAACACAGCGCGGCAAGGCCACAGGCGATCGCAGCGAGAACGAATGCCAGTGAAATCGAGGGTCCTGCGACATTGCCTGCGGTTCGAGCAGTCAGCGTGAAGATGCCTGCGCCGATGACGACGGCGACTCCGAATACCGTGAGATCCTTCGCGGTCAGTTCCTTCTTGAGCTTTGTCTCAGGCTCGTCGGTGTCCGCGATCGATTGCTCGACGGATTTGGTGCGCCATATGCCGACTCCGGGCATGTATTGCTCCTTGGTTGTTTCCCGTCGACCTTGTGGGTGGCGGGCGGTGGCTGACTGTCGTCGTTGTGATGTGCGTCTCAGCGACCTGATGAGGGAACCACTGGTGAGCGCCGTGTGCAAGTCAGCTCGCTCGAACTGACCGAAATGATCACCTGACTGAAAGTCATCCCCCCTCATGTATCTGAATTGATCAGCTGGTGTCTGGAACCCTACGTCCAAGTGAATTCGCTCACGAGCCGGACGCGCGATTCAGTCTGAAATGTCTGATAGCTCATATCGTTCCGTTCGTGCTCCGCGTGTCGGCCGACTATTCGGTACCTGTCGGTCGGTCTTGTGGTCAATGAGTCTCACAGTTGCGGTACGTCCGTACCAGAATGATGTATATGTGTATCCGCGCAAGACGGCTTACAGGCCACTGAACTACGACGCAGTGGCGTTCGGTGGTGGTACTCCGACGTCTCTCGACGCTTCCGGACTCGACCGGATGTGCGACATCGCGGAATTCCGTATGGGCGCTGACCTTTCATCCGTTCTCGTGTGAAAGAAGTCCCTGGACGCTGCGCCGGCTCAGGTCGCCATGCGCATGTCCTACGTGTCGGCGTGGTTGTCGAAGGTGCTGCCGACGATGCGTACCAAACCGACGGGATGATCGGATTGGGTTGTGGTGCATGCTCGTACAACACCGGATGAAGATTTTCCGGAGGAACTGGCGTGGATCTGATCCCGATTCATCTCGCACGCTGACAGAAAAGATCCCCGGCCGAAAAGCGGCCGGGGATCTTTTGTCCGTTCGTGGCAGAACTTACGGAACGTAGCGAACCGCGCCCTTGTCGGCGGACGTTGCCAGAGCGGCGTAGGCGCGCAGGGCTGTCGTCACGGTGCGCTGACGATCGACCGGCTGCCACGGGCGCTCGGAGGCCTCCATCTTCGCGCGTCGCTCGGCGAGGACGTCGTCGTCGACCAGGATCTCGAGCGTGCGCGAGGCGACGTCGATGCGGACCTGATCGCCGTTCTGGACGAGTCCGATGACTCCGCCTGCGGCAGCCTCGGGGGAGATGTGACCGATGGACAGTCCGGAGGTTCCGCCCGAGAAACGACCGTCGGTGATCAGTGCGCATTCCTTGCCGAGGCCTGCGCCCTTGAGGAAGGCGGTGGGGTGCAGCATTTCCTGCATGCCGGGGCCACCCTTGGGGCCTTCGTAACGCACGACGAGAACGTCGCCGGCCTTGATCTTCTTCTGCAAGATGACCGAGACGGCTTCTTCCTGAGATTCGACGACGAGCGCCGGGCCCTGGAAGGAGAACAGTTCCTCGTCGATGCCGGCCGTCTTGAGGATTGCGCCGTCGAGTGCGATGTTGCCGCGCAGGACAACCAAGCCGCCTTCGACGGTGTAGGCGTTCTCGACGTCGCGGATGCAGCCGCCGGCCGCATCGGTGTCGAGAGCAGACCAACGGTTGTCCGTGGAGAACGGTTCGATGGTGCGCACGCCGCCGGGAGCCGCGTGGAAAAGCTCGATTGCCTCGTCGGTTGCCTTGCCGGAGCGGATGTCCCAGTCGTCGAGCCACTGGTCGAAGCTCTTGGTGTGCACGGTGGACACGTCGGTTTCGAGGAGTCCGCCGCGGCGAAGCTCACCGAGCAGCGCGGGGATTCCGCCGGCGCGGTGGACGTCCTCCATGTGGTAGTCCGAGTTGGGGGAGACCTTGGACAGGCACGGCACCTTGCGGCTGATCGCGTCGATGGTGTCGAGGTCGAAGTCGACCTCGCCTTCCTGCGCCGCAGCCAGCGTGTGCAGGACGGTGTTGGTGGAACCGCCCATGGCGACGTCGAGAGCCATTGCGTTGCGGAACGCTGCCGGGGTCGCGATGTTTCGCGGCAGCACCGACTCGTCGCCGTCGCGGTAGTACTTGAGGGCAGCCTCGACCACGGTGGTGCCCGCACGAGAGAAGAGTGCGTGACGAGCCTTGTGAGTTGCCAGCGTGGAGCCATTGCCCGGCAATGCGAGGCCGAGGGCTTCGGTCAGGCAGTTCATGGAGTTGGCGGTGAACATGCCCGAGCACGAGCCGCATGTCGGGCACGCGCTGCGCTCGACCTCGTCGAGGCCTTCGTCGGACACGGCATCGTTGGCAGAGGCCGAGATCGCGGTGATGAGATCGGTGGGGGCTTGGGCCACGCCGCCGACGACCACTGCCTTGCCTGCTTCCATCGGACCGCCGGAGACGAACACGGTCGGGATGTTCAGACGCATCGCGGCGTTGAGCATGCCGGGAGTGATCTTGTCGCAGTTGGAGATACACACCAGTGCGTCGGCCGTGTGGGCGTTTGCCATGTACTCGACCGAATCGGCGATGATCTCGCGGCTCGGGAGCGAGTAGAGCATGCCGCCGTGGCCCATTGCGATGCCGTCGTCGACTGCGATGGTGTGGAACTCACGAGCGACGCCGCCGGCCGCACTGATGGCCTCGGCAACGATCTCGCCCACGTTCTTGAGATGCACGTGGCCGGGTACGAACTGGGTGTACGAGTTCGCTACGGCGACGATCGGCTTTCCGAAGTCGGAATCCGTCATTCCTGTGGCGCGCCACAGGGATCGGGCTCCGGCAGCATTACGTCCGATGGTGGTGGTGCGTGACCTCAACGGGGGCATGGGCGTGTTCCTTATGTGATCGTTGCTGGTCCACTCAAATAGAAGCGAGGGCCTTTCAACGCTACTCGCGTGCTACGGGCGCTTCTCTTCGGGCTGGTCCTGTGAGTTCTCGGCGACCTCGGATTCTGCTTCTGCTTCTGCAGCTGCTTCTTCCTCTTCGGCTTCCTTGGCGGCGAAGGCTTCTGCCGCCGATGCATAGGGATCTGTGATGCGGCCGCCGCTGGCGATCGCGATCTCGGGAAGCCTGACGAAGCTGACCGCAGGCAGGGTCACCTCGGTTCCGTCGGTGAGTTCCGCGCGCGCCCAGCTGCGCTTCGGGAAGCGGAAACCCTTGACGTCGTCCCAGGCGAGGGTGCGCTTGGAGAACGTCGAGCGGACCTCGAGGCCGTCAGTGCTGACGGTGGTGCGCAGTCGCGCGACGAGATAGACGGCGATGATCGGAAGGATCAGCAACCAGCTGAAGGCGACGGGCCACCCGAAGATCGGGAAGCTGACCGCGAACAGGAGGAACGCGCACGCCATGTAAGCGAGCTGCGAAATGCGGATGACGTGCCGAAGTGGTTTCGGCGTGTGGGATGATTGAGCCGGTGGCACGGGCTGCTGCGAAGTTGACACCTCTACATCTTCGCATTGCAGCCGATGTATCTCAGATTCTGGGACGGTCGACTCACCAAGTTTGCCGTTCGCGACTAGCGCCTCTACTGTCGAGTGCGTGAAACAGAATGAGTTGCTCGTAATCGGCCGGCGCGTCGTCGCCTGAGTCGATTTTTCAACTCACCAGATAACGACGCGCCACCCTCGCTCAGCAGATGCTGACGGGGGTTTTTTGTTGCCCGGAGCCAGAATCAGAGGATTTCCCAGTGAGCGCACCAACAGCACGGCCTCAACCCACGCCGCGCAAGTCAGGGACACCGAGCCCGACAACCGCGGCTGCCGCAACCCAGACGGCCAACCGTCGCCAGCTCCCGCCTGAGCGGGTAACCGGCGCGCAGTCTGTGGTTCGAGCCCTCGAAGAGCTCGAGGTCGACACGGTATTCGGCATTCCCGGCGGTGCCGTGCTCCCGGTTTACGATCCACTCTTCGATTCGGTCAAGGTCCGCCACGTGCTCGTACGCCACGAGCAGGGTGCAGGCCACGCTGCCACCGGTTACGCCCAGGCGACCGGCAAGGTCGGCGTCTGCATGGCTACCTCGGGTCCCGGTGCGACCAACCTGGTCACGCCACTGGCCGACGCGCAGATGGACTCCGTTCCGATCGTCGCGATCACCGGACAGGTGGCGCGCTCGCTGATCGGTACCGACGGCTTCCAGGAAGCCGACATCTCCGGCATCACGATGCCGGTCACCAAGCACAACTTCCTGATCACCGACGCGATCGACATCCCGCGCATCATGGCCGAGGCCTTCTACCTCGCGGCCAGCGGGCGCCCCGGCGCCGTCCTGGTCGATATCCCCAAGGACATCCTTCAGTCGCAGACCACGTTCTCGTGGCCGCCGGAGATGCGTCTGCCGGGCTACCGCCCGGTCACCAAGCCGCACGGCAAGCAGGTTCGTGAAGCTGCACGTCTGATCGCCGACGCCAAGTCGCCGGTTCTGTACGTCGGTGGCGGCGTCATCAAGTCGGACTCCTCGCCGGAGCTGCTCGAATTGGCAGAGCTGACCGGTATCCCCGTCGTCACCACGCTGATGGCCCGCGGCGCGTTCCCGGACAGTCACGACCTCAACTGCGGTATGCCGGGAATGCACGGCACCGTTGCCGCAGTCGCCGCTCTGCAGCGCAGCGATCTGCTGATCACCCTCGGCGCGCGTTTCGACGACCGCGTTACCGGCCAGCTGAATTCCTTCGCGCCCGATGCGAAGGTCATCCACGCCGACATCGATCCGGCCGAGATCGGCAAGAACCGCTACGCCGACGTCCCGATCGTGGGCGACTGCAAAGAGGTCATCACCGAACTCATCGAGGCTATCCGTGCCGACATGGCCACGGGCACCACGTTCGAACTCTCGGAATGGTGGGCGTACCTGAACGACATCCGTCGTACCTACCCGCTGAGCTACGACCGTCCCACCGACGGTCAGCTGAGCCCGGAGTACGTCATCCAGACCGTCGGCAAGCTCGCCGGACCGGATGCCATCTACTGTGCCGGCGTCGGCCAGCACCAGATGTGGGCCGCGCAGTTCGTCGGTTACGAGAAGCCGCGCACGTGGCTCAACTCGGGCGGGCTCGGCACCATGGGGTACGCGGTTCCCGCAGCCATGGGTGCCAAGATGGGCATGCCCGACACCGAGGTGTGGGCGATCGACGGCGACGGCTGCTTCCAGATGACCAATCAGGAACTCGCAACCTGCGCACTCGAAGGTATCCCGATCAAGGTTGCCCTCATCAACAACGGCAACCTCGGCATGGTGCGTCAGTGGCAGACACTCTTCTACGAAGAGCGCTACTCCAACACCAACCTCGGAACGCACGGCGCCATCCGCATCCCGGACTTCGTCAAGCTCGCAGAAGCATTGGGCTGCCACGGAATTCGTGTCGAGCGCGAAGAAGATGTCGAAGCTGCGATCCGTGAGGCGCAGTCCATCAACGACAAGCCTGTCGTGATCGACTTCATCGTCACCGCGGACGCACAGGTGTGGCCGATGGTCGCTGCCGGAACGAGCAACGACGAAATCATGGCGGCCCGGGGCATCCGGCCGCTGTTCGACGACGACGAGGCAGTTGCCGAGCCCGCCGTCATCCACGAAGCCATGTCACGCGAGCAAGCCGGACCCGCCGCGGGCACAGGGGAGGATCAGAAGTGAGCACCAGTCACACCCTCAGTGTTCTCGTCGAGGACAAGCCAGGCGTGCTGGCCCGCGTCTCCGCACTTTTCTCCCGCCGCGGATTCAACATCGAATCCCTTGCGGTGGGCGGAACCGAGATCCCCGAGATCTCACGTATGACCATCGTCGTCACGGTCGACGAGTTCCCTCTCGAGCAGGTGACGAAGCAGCTCAACAAGCTGATCAACGTCATCAAGATCGTCGAGCAGGACGGTGAAGCATCCGTCGCTCGCGAGCTCGTGCTCATCAAGGTGCGCGCAGATGCAAGCGTGCGCACGCAGGTCATCGAAACGGTGAACCTGTTCCGCGCCAAGGTGATCGACGTCTCCCCGGAGTCCGTCACCATCGAGGCGACCGGTACTCGGTCCAAGCTGGATGCACTGCTGCGGATGCTTGATCCGTACGGTATCCGGGAGATCGTTCAGTCCGGGGTCGTGGCAGTCGGTCGAGGGCCGAAGTCGATCACGGCCACCCGCTAGTACTTTTAGACACGTAAAAATCCAAGGAGAGGTTGAGAACTGTGGCAGTCGAGATGTTCTACGACGACGATGCCGATCTGTCGATCATTCAGGGCCGCAAGGTTGCTGTGATCGGCTACGGAAGCCAGGGCCACGCCCATTCGCTGAGCCTGCGTGACTCGGGCGTCGATGTGCGCATCGGCCTCAAGGAGGGCTCCAAGTCCCGCGAAAAGGCGCAGGAGCAGGGCCTGACAGTCGGTACGCCGGCCGAGGTTTCCGAGTGGGCCGACGTCATCATGGTGCTCGCACCTGACACCGCTCAGGCCAGCATTTTCACCAACGACATCGAGCCGAACCTCAAGGACGGCGACGCGCTGTTCTTCGGTCACGGCCTGAACATTCACTTCGACCTGATCAAGGCTCCGGAGTTCGTCACCGTCGGCATGGTTGCCCCCAAGGGGCCGGGCCACCTGGTGCGTCGTCAGTTCGTCGACGGCAAGGGCGTTCCCGCGCTCATCGCCATCGACCAGGATCCCAAGGGTGAAGGCCAGGCTCTCGCTCTGTCCTACGCCAAGGGCATCGGCGGAACCCGCGCAGGCGTCATCAAGACCACGTTCAAGGAAGAGACCGAGACGGACCTCTTCGGCGAGCAGGCTGTGCTGTGCGGCGGCACCGAGGAACTGGTCAAGACCGGTTTCGAGGTCATGGTCGAGGCCGGCTACGCACCCGAGATGGCGTACTTCGAGGTTCTGCACGAGCTCAAGCTCATCGTCGACCTCATGTACGAGGGTGGCATCGCCCGCATGAACTACTCGGTGTCCGACACCGCTGAGTTCGGTGGATACCTCTCCGGTCCGCGCGTCATCGACGCCGACACCAAGGAGCGCATGAAGGCGATCCTGGCCGACATCCAGTCCGGCGAGTTCACCCGTCGCCTGGTTGCCAACGTCGAGAACGGCAACACCGAGCTCGAAGGCCTGCGCAAGGCCAACGCCGAGCACCCCATCGAGGTCACCGGCAAGAAGCTGCGCGACCTGATGAGCTGGGTCGATCGCCCGATCACCGAAACCGCGTAATTCGCAGTTTCACGCTCCACGTCTCCACTGGCCCGGTACCGCATTGCGGTACCGGGCCAGCGTCGTTTGGTGGGATCGGTAGTCTGTGTGAAAATCCCTCCGACCCCATCGTCATGTCGCCAAATTCTTTGGCTAGTTCTCCTATATTGTCCTCCCAAGATAGTGAATTCTTCTTGAATCAGGATGGATATGGCGAGCGACTGGAAATTCGAAGTTCCGACAACGGGAAGCAAGGTTCTCCCTCCAGACGCGCGGTATATGGAGGCGTTGAGTAGCCAGGGTTACGGCTTCGATGTTGCGATCGCCGACTTGGTCGATAATTCGATCGACGCGGGCGCGAAGGACGTCGTCATACACTTCGTCCGCGAAGGTGATCGATTAGTCAGCTTGTTGGTTATCGACGACGGTGACGGCATGACCGAAGAGCAATTGGATGTCGCAATGACCGTTGGTGGGCGTCGTGATTATCAAGACCAAGCTCTCGGCATGTTTGGGACGGGATTAAAATCAGCGTCGCTGAGTCATGCGTCGTCCGTGACAGTCGTAAGCAAGACTCGCACTACGCGGCCAGTTGGACGACGATGGATGATGTCGCGCGCAGTTGCCGGCTTCGAGTGTGACATTGTCGAACTGGACTACGCGCAGAGTTTGATCGACCGATACAACGGATGCCCGATCGTGTGGAACGGAACAGTGATCCGGTGGGATGGGGTCAAGAACTTCCCAAGCTCGGGCGGCGGTGGTCAGACGGATCGATATCTTCACCGTACGATCAACAAACTCGCCCTTCATCTGGGTCTCTATTTCCATCGTTTTCTGGCAAAGGATGGATTTAACATCACCATCGCTGTTGAGGACGTGGTGACGGGTACCGAGTACATGAACTTCGGCGTGGTTGCGCTTGACCCATTCGGATATCCGGTTTCTGGTAATCCGGATTATCCGCGTTCGTTCACCGCGCAGGTTCCCTCCAGCGGCGAAATTGAGTTCGAAGCTCACATATGGGTACCGAAATCAACGCGCGACGAGTACAAAGCTGTGGGGTCGGTGATGGAACGGCAGGGATTCTATTTCTATCGGCACAACCGGCTCGTGCAGGGTGGCGGTTGGAATAATTTCCGTCAACCCGATCAGCATCTTGCCCTCGCGCGAGTCGTGATTGACTTGCCTCCGGGGTCAGGCGACGCTTTCCGGCTAAGTGTGAAGAAGGAGGGTGTCGAGATGTCTCCGGAAGTTGTTGCAGCTCTCGAGACCGCCACCAGTGCCGACGGCACGGTGTTCACTCAGTACGTCGCCGATGCAGAGACGGTATACCGTGAGGCACGGAAACGTTCGGGGCAGACCCGAAAGGCCGTAATCGGGCCAGGCAAGGGGATCGACGCGAGTGTCCGAGAGACGATAGAGGATGAGTTGCCGTTGCTTGTCGGTGAAGAACCGATCTCAGTTCGATGGCAGTCCCTTGAGAACAGCGTCTTCTTCGAGATTGACCGAGAAAATCGGGCGATCTTGCTCAACCAGTTCTATCGGGCCGCACTCTTGGGTGGTCGTCGTGGCACGCTGAATGATGCTCCGCTTGTGAAGTCACTCATGTATCTCATGCTCCATCAGTTGTTCGAGAAGGAATACAGCGGACCGCGAGAGAAGGACAACCTGCAATTGTGGCAGGCAGTGCTGGTTTCAGCGGCGCGGGCGGAGTTGGACCGGATGACCGAGAATGACTGACAAAGCTACTCCCGGCGTTTTGGAGTGGTCGACAGTGGAGCATTACCTCGCTGAACGACTGGCTGCGAGCTATCGGCTGTCGCAAGTAGCGTCGCATCCGATCGTGACATATGAAATAGGCGACGATGGGCAGGAAGTCGCCCTTTGCGTGGAGCTTGAGCGTTCGCAGCAAGCGCCAAGCACACGGCTTCCGGCGATTCACGTCGATCGCATCTTGCATCGTGGCCTTCGTATGGCACGGATCCGTACGACTCAATCGGAACTGACGCGCGACTTTCATGACCTGGCATTATCGATCTCGAATCGCATTGTCATCGAAGGGTATTCACTGGACCGAGCGTTCAACGAGACGATTCGGTCATGGAGTGCCCTCTTGGATCCCGGCCAGGCGGCAACTGCGAAGCGCCGGATTGGACTGCATGGAGAAATCGCGGTTTTGATGGCAGTTGGCGAGCGTTTCGGGTGGCGTTTGGCCGTTGAATCGTGGACCGGTCCGAAGAGCGAGGAGCATGACTTTGTGTTGCCTGACTTCGATCTCGAGGTCAAAACCACAACGTCGGAGCGACGTGTTCACACCATCCACGGAATTGGGCAGCTCGATTCGTCTCCAGGGCGTCCGCTATCGCTGATCTCGATACGAATGACGCGCGGCGGAGCGGTGGGTCGGTCGCTTGCACAGTCGATCACAGCTGTTCAAACAGCACTGGCGTCCGAGGGCGTCGAGGTACAGGCTAAATTTGCGCGTGCTCTAAGTGAAAGTGGTTGGACGGACGGTTCATCAGCGGACGAGCGCTGGATCTTAAGGGACGAACCATTGGTTCTTGATTCGAAAGATGTTCCTTGCGTCGATTTTGCGGGAGTGCCTGATAAATTTCGGGACCGAATTCTCGCAATGCGCTACGACATTGACGTGACTGGTATTGAGCAACAGACCGATCCACCTGTCGATCTTAAAGACCTCCACCTACCCTGACTGACGAGGACTTGTAAATGAACGATATCGATCAGATTCGAATTGATCTTCACACCGCGGCGCTGGCTGACATGGATGCCAGTCGGCCGAAGAAACTTTTGCGCGCCTTGGCGTACCAAGCGGAGGAACTCTCCCCGACTGCCGAGAATCTTGTATCTGAAGAGGATTTTTGTATAACACTGAAGTCAGCGCAGTCAGTTGATCCGATTATCGAGAAATGGCGCCGACAGCTAACTCGATGGGATTTTATTAACAATCCAATCTGGTCGAAGTCCGAGTCTCGCACTGATTCTCGGCGCAAGGAAATCTATGACTATCTGGGATTGAGTGAGGACACCCGGACCTTGCTCAGCCAGTTAATTCCGATCGCAACAATTGACCGACCTGTGGTTGTTAGCGAGGAGTTCGAGCCCTGGTACCTGCCGGATACCACACACAGTGACGGGTGGTACTGGACAGCGTACCGGAAGCTCCTGCTTGACAAAGGCTGGTCCAACGAGGCGGTCGCTAGCCTCGATGAGGCTTCGAATCAAGTGGTGGAGCGGCTGGCGAATCCAACCAATGTTGACACCTACCAGTCCAAGGGTTTGGTCGTTGGCTATGTTCAGTCCGGCAAGACGGCTAACTTTACCGGTGTTATATCGAAAGCGGTGGATGCGGGCTATAGGTTGGTAATTGTTCTAGGTGGCACACTGAACGTGTTGCGCCGGCAGACTCAACGCCGCCTCGACATGGAACTAGTCGGTCGGGAAAATATCTTGCGCGGAACTAATGAATATGAATCCGACTACGCCGATGATCCAGCCTGGAGCCAGGATAAGTTCCTAAAGTTTGGTGAGAGGCCTTCGGTGCTCGGGGCGTTCGATATCATTCGAATGACGACGCGGGAAAAGGACTACGAGGCACTGCTGCAGGGCATCGAAGCATTGGAGGTTGAGAAGAAGGACCGCTCGCTACCGCTGTATGATCCCAAGAACCTTCACTCCTCTTCGGTTCGGTTGATGGTTGTCAAGAAGAATAAAGATGTTCTGACGAAGCTCGTCAAGGACCTCAGACGGCTAACTACACCTTTGTCTGAAATTCCCGTGCTGATTATAGACGACGAATCTGACGAAGCGTCGGTTAATACTTCAAACTTGGCGAAACCTAACGCTGAGCGCACCGCCATAAATGTTAAAATCGGCGAGTTGCTAAAAATGTTACCACGCGCGCAGTATGTTGGCTACACCGCAACTCCATTCGCCAATGTTTTCATTGATCCAAGCGATGCAGAGGATATTTTTCCGAAGGACTTCATTCTTTCGTTGCCTCGGCCGATCGGTTATATGGGCGCACGGGACTTTCACGATTTAGACTCGGCAATTCCTGCCCGAGATCGCACAATCTTCAACTCGAATGAGAAGGCTCATGTTCGGGACATTGTCACGCTCGATGACGAAGATGACGACTGCCTGCAAAAAGCGATGGATATGTTTGTATTGTCCGCCGCAGTTAAGCTGTATCGTGAGGCAGAGGGTGGTTTAGGTGATGGACATTTCCCGCATCACACAATGCTCATTCATGAATCCAGGCTTACGGACGATCATCGGGAGTTATTGGGTCGGGTGTCTAAGTTGTGGTGGAATTCCGGCTACACGAGTGCTGACGGACATGCTAGGCTTCGTGAACTTTTCGACACCGACATGGCTCCGGTATCCGTCGCTCGATCAGGGGCGCACGCAATTCCGAAGTCGTATGACGAGTTACTGAAGTATGTCGGTCCGGCCGCCTTCCGTATTGGTGGTGACCTTAAGCCAATCATTGTTGTTAACGGTGATAAGTATCTTGATACTGGCGATGCGGACTTTGACAAGCGCTCGATCTGGAAAATTCTCATCGGTGGACAGAAGCTGTCACGTGGGTTCACTGTCGAGGGTTTGACGGTGACGTATTTTCGTCGTAATGCCACCTCGGTGTCCGCATTGATGCAGATGGGACGTTGGTTCGGGTTCCGTGAAGGCTACCAAGATCTCGTTCGACTTTACCTCGGTCGTGAGGAAACAGTAGGCAAGAAGAGCGTTGATCTTTATGAGTCTTTCGAAGCTATCTGCCTCGACGAAGAGAGTTTCCGCTCGGAGTTAGCGCGGTACTCGCAGATGGAGGACGGCCGAGCGCTGATAACACCTGCGCAGGTGCCGCCGCTGGTCTCGCAGCATCTTCCTTCGTTAAAGCCGACCAGTGTAAACAAGATGTACAACGCGCAGTTGGTTGAAATGGCGAGTCCGGGGGAGTGGCGGGAGTTGACTGCATATCCCAAGAAAGTGACGGACCTCCGTGTCAACACGGCTTTGTGGACACCCATTCTGGAATCGTTGTCGTCTTTGTCCTCGCCGATCAAGATCGAGACGTCGAATGTCCCGTCCGGTGAAGAAACGGTCGCTCTAGGGTTTTCGGCCTTGGCGGGCCGGATTGGCAGTGAGCAGATTCTTGAGGTTTTCCACAGTTTGCGGTGGTGGGCACCCTCCCAGTTCTTGCCGCATCTCGCATACCTACGTGGAATTACGGATAGTGGGCTTGTAGATGATTGGCTCGTCCTGGCTCCCCAACATAATGCTGTGAAATCAGGCAACGGGTCAGCGCAGGTTGCGGACTGGGGTACCAAACATTCATATTCGTATTTCTCACGAGACCGACGACGAGACCCCTTGTTTGGGGCCATCAGCGACCCGAAGCATCGTCCAGGTCCGGTAAAGATTGCGCACAACAAGGTGAAGTGGGCAGAAGGTGACACGTCTCGAACTGGCGTGGTGGTGATCTACCCAATCCTGGAACAGTTGAATAGGCCGGAGCGTGGTTCAGTTAATAACCTAGATCCCGGCAAGGTTGTTATGGCTTTCTCCTTCGTTCCACCGTTGACAGCCCGTCGAGGTGCCGAACCACTACGGTTCACCACGCTCGACTCGTCAAGTCGTCGACCGATCATCGACGTTGTACCGGGCTGAGTGAGGCCGGATGGGGGCGGCTTCGGGCGTGCCAGGTGGGTTGGCGGCCCGAGGCAGCCACGTAAGCGGTCAAGCAGCCAAGTTAGCGATTCAAATTGTGTCGCTTGGGGCCACTAGTATCTGCTCACATGTCACCGAGTGCAGCCCCGCCGCCGTTCCAGACAGCACAGATGGTGGATCTATTCGCAGGCCCTGGCGGGTTGGATGTCGCAGCGCGATGGCTGGGCGTACCGGTCGTCGGGATCGAGTGGGATCCGAACGCTTGCGAGACACGAGCAAACGCTGGCTTACTGACTCAGCCCGGTGATGTTCGCGATTTTGGGCCGGAGTTATTTCCCGGAGCTCGGTATCTTGCGGGTGGGCCGCCATGCCAGACCTTCACGGTTGCGGGTTCGGGAGCTGGTCGGAAGGCTCTCGATCGGGTAGTCGGCTTCATCAAGCGCATGGCGTCCGACGAGGATGTTTCGGACGACGTTGGTGAATTAGATGATGAGAGGACAGGCTTGGTTCTGGAGCCCCTGCGGTGGGCTTTGAAGGCGAATGAACTTGGTCGACCCTATGAGGTGATTGTGCTCGAACAGGTGCCAGCGGTATTGCCTGTTTGGGAGGCGATGGGTGAGGCGCTTGAGGGATTCGGGTATTCGTCCAAATGTGAGGTGCTGCATACGGAGGAGTTCGGAGTTCCACAGACCAGGCGACGAGCGGTTCTCGTGGCGCGCAAGATCGGCAAGCCGAAGCTTCCTGAAGCGACGCATCGCCGATACAAACGAGGTGCTGAGCGCAGCGAAGGAACGCCAGGTTTATTGGAGTGGCAGACGATGGGCGATGCACTCGGCGAGCGTGGGCAGTTCGTAGTGATATCCAATTACGGCAGTGGGGGCGTTTCGACTGCTCGTGGGCGGCGCACCTCCGAGCAACCAGCGTTCACGGTTACCGGGAAAGTCTCACGGAATCGAGTCACATCACCGCAAGGCGTCGAAACGCGCCGGTTCAGCCATTCGGAGGCAGGTCGGTTGCAGACATTCCCGCCTGATTACCCGTGGTCCGGTCGAGACATTGCTCAGCAGATTGGGAATGCGATACCACCCCGGTTGGCTGCCCACGTACTCGCCTCGGCGTTGTTCGACGGCAAACTCGAGGACGAGTCACTGACGGCCGCAACTGATAGTTCATGGAAAGCGCACAGTGAGATGACACCCACTCTGGTCCCGATTCCGCTGTAGCCGTTTGCGATTCGACGTACGGCTGGCCGGGGAATCGCAGTTTCGGTTGTTCGCTCGTCCGCGAAACCGTTGTCGATACGAGGATGGACCGAGCAAAAGCCATAGCCCACATCCTGTCGAGAATTCGCCCTCGAAAGTGTCCACTATGTGGTATCGCCTACCGCGTTGTGGATTCGAAGTGAGCGCGCACTAAACTATCGGTGGTTAAACCACCTTCACGCCCACCTAATCAGGGAGTTTGCACGTGAGCCAGCCTGGCCGTCCCGTTGTTCTGATCGCCGACAAGCTCGCGCCGTCCACAGTCGAGGCGCTCGGTGACGGTGTGGAGGTGCGTTGGGTCGACGGACCCGACCGCCCGGCGCTGCTCGCCGCGGTACCCGAGGCCGACGCGATTCTCGTCCGTTCCGCCACCACCGTCGACGCCGAGGTTCTGGCCGCAGGCACCAAGCTGAAGATCATCGGCCGCGCCGGTGTCGGCCTGGACAACGTCGAGATCCCCGCAGCCACCGAGCGCGGCGTGATGGTCGTCAATGCACCGACCTCCAACATCCACTCGGCAGCCGAGCACGCAGTTGCTCTGCTCATGTCGACCGCTCGCCAGATTCCCGCAGCAGACAAGACCCTGCGTGAGAACACCTGGAAGCGAAGCAAGTTCAACGGCGTCGAGATCCTCGGCAAGACCGTCGGCGTTGTCGGACTCGGCCGCATCGGCCAGCTGTTCGCGCAGCGTCTCGCCGCGTTCGAAACCACCATCATCGCGTACGACCCCTACTTGCCCGCAGCTCGCGCCGCGCAGCTCGGCATCGAACTGGTCACCATCGACGAGCTCGTCGAGCGCGCCGACTTCATCTCCGTGCACCTGCCCAAGACCAAGGAAACGGCCGGCCTGATCAACGCCGAGCGTCTCGCCAAGGCCAAGGACGGCGTCATCATCGTCAACGCCGCCCGCGGTGGTCTGATCGACGAAGACGCGCTCTACGACGCACTGGTCTCCGGCAAGGTCCGCGGCGCCGGTCTCGACGTGTTCAGCACCGAGCCGTGCACCGATTCCAAGCTCTTCGAGCTCGACAACGTCGTTGTCACCCCGCACCTCGGAGCATCGACGTCCGAGGCTCAGGACCGCGCAGGCATCGACGTGGCGAAGAGTGTTCTCCTCGCTCTGGCGGGCGAATTCGTTCCCGAGGCTGTCAACGTCTCCGGCGGCCCCGTCGGAGAAGAAGTTGCTCCGTGGCTCGAGCTGGTCCGCAAGCTCGGTCTCCTCGCTGCGACGTTGTCGCCCGAAGCTGTGCAGACCGTGCAGGTTGTCGCCACCGGCGAGCTGTCTGCCGAAACCGTCGACATCCTCGGCCTGGCCGCACTGCGCGGCGTGTTCTCCGCCAGCAGCGACGAGGCCGTCACGTTCGTCAACGCTCCGGCACTGGCCGAGCAGCGCGGCGTGACCGTATCGGTCGAGAAGCACTCCGAGGCTCTTGCTCACCGCAGCGCGGTCGAGGTTCGCGCAGTTGCCGCGGACGGCACGGTCACGTCGGTCACGGGCGCACTCACCGGTCTGCAGCAGGTCGAGAAGATCGTCAACATCAACGGACGCAGCTTCGACCTGCGCGCCGAGGGTCACAACATCGTCGTTCACTACAGCGATCGCCCGGGCGTTCTCGGTGTCCTCGGCACCGTGCTCGGTAACGCGGGCGTGGACATCCTCGCCGCAGCACTGAGCCAGGATGCCGAAGGCGAAGGCGCAACGGTCATCTTGCGCGTCGATCGCGTCGTCGGAGACGCCGAGGTCGAGGCAATCGTCTCGCAGCTCGACGCTCGCGTCGCCCAGGTCGACCTTTCCTGATTGTTTTTGCTGTGCGCCTTTATTAACCGCCCGCGGTTAATAAAGGCGCACAGTTCTACTGAGATGAGGACTCCATGAAGCTTGCGGTCATTCCGGGCGACGGAATCGGTGTCGAGGTCACAGCCGAAGCACTCAAGGTGCTGGGTAAGTTGGTTCCGGATCTGGAAACCACCGAATACGATCTCGGTGCCCGTCGCTACAACGCCACCGGCGAGTTGCTCCCGGCGGAAGAGCTGGACCAGATCCGTCAGCACGACGCAATCCTGTTGGGCGCCATCGGTGATCCGCGGATCGTCGCACCCGGCATCCTCGAGCGTGGTCTGCTGCTGAACATGCGTTTCCAGCTCGATCATCACGTGAATCTTCGCCCCGCACAGCTGTACCCGGGTGCGCTGTCGCCGTTGGCGGCCCAGCCGGAGATCGACTTCGTCGTGGTTCGTGAAGGCACCGAGGGCCCGTACACCGGTAACGGTGGAGCAATCCGCGTCGGCACCGATCACGAGATCGCGACCGAGGTGTCGATCAACACCTGGTTCGGCGCCGAGCGTGTTGTTCGTTATGCATTTGCGTTGGCGCAGACACGTTCCAAGCACCTCACCTTGATTCACAAGACCAACGTGCTCTCCAACGCGGGCGCAATCTGGACGCGTGCGATCGAGACAGTCGGGGCCGAGTACCCGGACGTCGAGACCGCGTACTGCCACATCGACGCTGCCACCATCTACATGGTGACCGACCCGTCGCGGTTCGACGTCATAGTGACGGACAACCTCTTCGGTGACATCATCACCGACCTGGCCGGTGCCGTGACCGGTGGAATCGGTTTGGCCGCAAGCGGAAATATCGACGCGTCCGGTACCAACCCGTCGATGTTCGAGCCCGTGCACGGCAGTGCTCCGGACATCGCCGGCAAGGGAATCGCAGATCCCACCGCCGCGATCCTCTCGGCCGCACTGCTTCTTCGCCATCTCGGACGCGAGGACGACGCCGCTCGCGTCGAGGCTGTGGTCGCTGCCGACCTGGCTACCCGCGGTGAAGGCCCCATCTCCACGACGGAGATCGGCGACCGGATCACTGCAGCGCTGTAAGGATTTCTTTCACGAGACTGACGCGCGTAAGCCTTTCGGCTTGCGCGCGTCAGTCGTTTCCGGCACCCCGATAGACTGGCCAGTATGCGTCTTGGTCGAATTGCCAGTCCCGATGGTGTTGCGTTCGTCAGTATCGAAGGTGAAGAGGATGCCCTCGTCGCCAAGGAAATTGCGGAGCACCCGTTCGGGAACCCCACCTTTACCGGCCGAAGTTGGCCGCTCGCCGATGTTCGTCTGCTGGCTCCGATTCTCGCCAGCAAGGTGATCTGTATCGGCAAGAATTATGCAGATCACATCGCGGAGATGGGCGGCGAGGCGCCGGCTGATCCGGTGATCTTCCTCAAGCCCAATACGTCCATCGTCGGCCCGGGCGCCCCGATCGTCTTGCCTCCGACGTCCAACGAGGTGCATTTCGAGGGTGAACTCGCGGTGGTCATCGGTCAGCCTTGCAAAGACGTACCCGCGGCGAAGGCGTTGAGCGTGGTCCTGGGCTACACGATCGCCAACGACGTATCGGCGCGAGATCATCAGCGTCACGACGGGCAATGGACGCGCGCGAAGGGCCACGACACCTTCTGCCCGCTCGGTCCGTGGATCGAAACCAGCCTCGATGCGTCCGACGTCGACATCAAGACCGAGGTGAACGGTCAGGTCAAGCAGGACAGCAGCACGGCCTTCCTGCTTCACGACATTCCGAAGATCATCGAGTGGATCTCGGCGGTGATGACCCTCCTTCCCGGCGACGTCATCCTCACCGGAACCCCCGCCGGAGTCGGCCCGATCGTCGACGGCGATTCCGTGTCGGTCACGGTCTCGGGGATCGGCACGCTCACGAACCCGGTGACCGCCAAGAACTGATCTGACCCGGTTCGTCCGTCATGTGACTACGGAGGCCCCATCCCCACCGGATGGGGCCTCTGTCGTGGTGTGAGTCGAGAGGTGTCTGTCAAAGAAAAGTTGCAAGATGGTAACTAACGCCGGATGCCCGATTGGGATTGCCTTCCGGTTCGAGATAATCGGGCCCTGGGACTGACCTGCGGGTTTCATGAGCCAGGCGAAGCTTCACCCATGATCCTCCTGGCGTTATGTCTGATTTGGTGAGGTTGGGAGGGTTCGCCCCGCGGTTTGCTGCCGCGGCTCGTAACAGACCAAATTCCCTGAAATGTAACGCTGAGCAGTAGGGTGGCCGATAACTGGATAGAAGCCGATGGGGCAATCGAGTGGATTGCGCAGAAACGTGGTGATACATGACGACCTTCGCGGAAGCATCCCGGACAGCGGCAGAGCATGCGCGGAACGGGCAGCGGCCGGTGTGGCGAGACAAGAAGCGCTACCTGTGGCCACTGGGTTTGCTGGTGCCCCTCAGTCCGTTCGCTGCGTGGTTCCTGGTCGACAAATTCAGTCTCGGGCTCTTCTGGGCCATCGGGGCCTGGCTCATCGTGATCGTCATTCCCCTGATCGATCTACTGGCGGGCGAGGACGGTAACAGCCCACCGGACGAAGCGATCCCTGAATTGCAAGAGGATCGTTTCTACCGCTGGTGCACGTATCTGTTCCTGCCCCTCCAATACGTCGGTCTCGTGTTCGTCGCCTGGTGCTGGGTGAATGCGCCGATGGCGGCGGGGGAGAAGTTCGCGCTCGCGATGACTGCCGGCGTGGTTGCCGGTGTGGGGATCAACGCGGCGCATGAATTAGGGCACAAGAGCGAGAAGCTCGAGAAGTGGCTCGCGAAAGTAGCGCTGGCGCAGTCCTTCTACGGCCATTTCTACGTCGAGCACAACCATGGTCACCACGTCCGTGTCGCGACGCCGGAGGATCCGGCCAGTTCGCGATACAAGGAAAACTTCTGGTTCTTCTTGCCGCGCAGTGTCATCGGCGGCTTGCGCTCGGGATGGCGGATCGAAAGCGCTCGCCTGCAGCGTCAAGGCAGACGGACGTGGAGCTATCGGAACAACATCCTGAACGCGTGGGCGATGAGTGTTGTCCTGTTCGGCAGCCTGATCGCGGTGTTCGGGTGGGAAATCGCGCCGTGGCTGGCCGTTCAGGCGATTGCCGGATTCACGTTCCTCGAGACCGCCAACTATCTCGAGCACTACGGCTTGCTACGTGCGAAGCGGCCTGACGGCTCGTACGTTCGCTGCTCGCCCGAGGACAGCTGGAACAGCGACCACGTCGTCAGCAATCTGTTCCTCTATCAACTTCAGCGTCACAGTGACCATCACGCGAATCCGCGTCTGCGGTACCAGAGCCTGCGCAGTGCGGCCGAAGCGCCGCAACTTCCAGCGGGTTACGCGGTCATGATCGTGTGCGCGTGGGTGCCGCCGCTGTGGCGAAAGGTCATGGACAAGCGACTACTCGCCTACTACGACGGTGACATGACACGTATCAACGTCTTGCCGGGTAAGTGATCGGCGGGATGGAGGAAGCGCTGCGGGACTAACCTGTAGTACGACCATCCATCATCGCCGAGCCAAGTGAGCCATGACCAACAGCGAAGTACGCGTCCGTTTCTGTCCGTCACCCACCGGAACCCCGCACGTAGGTTTGGTGCGCACCGCCTTGTTCAACTGGGCATTCGCACGACACCACGGCGGCACGTTCGTGTTCCGTATCGAAGACACCGATGCGCAGCGCGACAGTGAAGAGTCCTACCAGGCCATCCTCGACGCCCTCCGCTGGTTGGGGCTCAATTGGGACGAGGGCCCGGAGGTCGGTGGGCCGCACGCACCGTATCGCCAGTCCGAGCGTCGCGACCTGCATCTCGACGTCGTTGCCAAGTTGCTGGCCGCGGGCGAGGCCTACGAGTCCTACTCGACCAATGAAGAGGTCGAAGCGCGACACAAGGCGGCCGGACGCGACCCGAAGCTCGGATACGACAACTTCGATCGCGACCTCAGCGACGAGCAGCGCGCTGCCTACGTCGCCGAGGGTCGCAAGCCGGTCGTCCGCCTCCGGATGCCCGATCACGACCTGACGTGGAACGACCTGGTTCGCGGCGAGACCACGTTCAAGGCAGGCACCGTTCCGGACTTCGCGTTGACTCGCGGGAACGGTATTCCGCTGTACACGCTGGTCAACCCCGTCGACGACGCGTTGATGAAGATCACTCACGTACTGCGCGGTGAGGACCTGCTTTCCTCGACCCCGCGTCAGCTCGCGTTGTACGAGGCTTTGATCCGCATCGGTGTCGCCGATTTCACACCGTCGTTCGGGCACCTGCCGTTCGTGATGGGTCAGGGCAACAAGAAGCTTTCCAAGCGCGATCCCGAGTCCAACCTCTTCATTCACCGCGATCGGGGCTTCATTCCCGAGGGACTGCTGAACTACTTGGCTCTGCTCGGGTGGAGCATTGCCGACGATCACGATGTCTTCTCACTCGACGAGATGGTTGCGGCCTTCGACGTTTCGAAGGTCAACTCCAACCCTGCCCGCTTCGACCAGAAAAAGGCCGACGCGATCAATGCCGAGCACATTCGCTTGCTCCAGCCGGCCGACTTCGCGGCCCGCCTGAAGTCGTTCCTGGTGGAGCACGGCCACATCAGCGCCGACGTCGATGAAGCCACGTTCACTGTTGCGGCGGACCTCGTGCAGACGCGCATCGTCGTCCTGTCCGACGCGTGGGATCTGCTGAAGTTCATGTTCGTCGACGAGGCGTCGTTTGCTCTCGATCCGGCCGCGGCGGCAAAGAACCTGAAGGAAGACGCTGGTCCGGTTCTGGACGCGTCTCTTGCGGCGCTCGAGGCCACCTCGGAGTGGACTGCGGCCAGTATCGAGGAAGCGCTCAAGAAGGCCCTCATCGAGGATCTGGAGCTCAAACCGCGTAAGGCCTTCGCTCCGGTTCGGGTCGCGATCACCGGCTCTCACATCAGCCCTCCGCTGTACGAGTCGATGGAATTGCTCGGTCGTGAGGTCTCGATTGCTCGGTTGCGCGCCGGTAGGGCAGCGGTAACCGCCTAGATCGGACGGTCTTCCGGCCGAAAATGAAGCAAAAACCTCCCGTGACCATACGATTTGGTATTTGGGGCAGGGGTACTGGTAATCTTCTTTTCGGCCGGAGACGAGCCGCCGAGCACAACAGCGAAGCGGATCGGGCAAGGCTGGTGAGCAAGACCTTGGGGTATGGTGTAATTGGCAACACAGCGGTTTCTGGTACCGCCATTCTAGGTTCGAGTCCTGGTACCCCAGCGGAAATCCGGTCGATTTTGTGGCCGGACTCAGACAAGCTAAGCTTGCTGAGCATCCAAGAGCAAGACTGAATACCACGTTTAAAAGCGTGTCCTGGCCCCGTCGTCTAGCGGCCTAGGACGCCGCCCTCTCAAGGCGGTAGCGCGGGTTCGAATCCCGTCGGGGCTACAAAGGAAAGACCCTCCGATCATTGATCGGAGGGTCTTTTCGTATGTATGGGAAATGTTTCCGGCGATGCGAAAAACGATCACCCCCAGTCGAATTCGACTGGGGGTGATCGTCATCTCACTCTGTTGTCCGCGATCGGCTATCCGCTCTTACGGCGGAACTCTCGCTTGTGATCGGCCGGGCCATGCGTGTTGTGGACCTTGGACTGTCCGTCGCGATGGTCGGTCGATTTGGCGTTCTGATGATTCTTCCGTTCGAGGGCTTCACGGAACTTTCGTTTGGTTTCCTCCGATTGGGATTCGGGTTCCGACGGGGTGTTGCTGTCGAGATCGCTCATATGCTCACTCCTTGTTGTTGGGCCTGTTGGTGAAACTACGCCGGCCCGAATTCGAAAGCTCGTGAATTTCGCTTCACGAATCTCGGGGTCTACGGCGATGGTGCAGTAGAACCGGAAAGAGGCATCGCAGGCATCCCGAGCTTGCGGTGATCCCACGAACGAGTTCGATCGGGAACGAACCGTACCGCGACGCGCTTGTGGAGCATCGCGTCGACGGCCGGGCGGAGATCCTCTGTGTACGGGCCCGTGTATCGCTCCCAGACACTGATTCCCACGGCAAAGAGAGCTTCCGGATCCTCGACGATCACTCCGGTGCCCTCCATCGAGACTCCTCGCAGCGTGTCGTACGTCAGACCGTCTTCGATCAGGACGGACATACGGGTGTCCCGGCGAAGATTGACCGCCTTCTGCGACTTGGCTTTGGTTTCGAACCAGATTTCGCCGTCGACTATCGCGAACCACATCGCGATCAGGTGAGGCATTCCGTCGGCGCTCAACGTCGCCATCGTTGCCGTACGGCTCTTTTCGACGAAGCTCGAAATTTCGGTCTCGGTCATCGTGATCTGACTACGCTGTTTTCCTGCCATGGTCGCGTCGTACTCCTACGTGCTCGAGGATCTGAAGGCCTTACTGTGTCACGAATTACAGACGCTTGTGGAGCGCTTCGGCAGCTGCGAGAAGGTCCGCCGCCCAGCGGGCTCCCGGTCGTCTACCCATCCGATCGATGGGGCCGGAGACCGAAATCGCGGCAATGACAGCGCCTGCCGAGTCTCGGACGGGAGCCGCGACGCTGGCGACACCCGGCTCACGTTCGGCTGCACTCTGTGCCCAGCCGCGCCGGCGAACCTCGAGGAGCACTCGTTCGCCGAACGACGCATCGGCGAGAACGGTCCGTTGGGTTTGTGGATCTGCCCATGCGAGAAGGACCTTGGCGCCGGAACCGGCATTCATCGGCAGCCTGGCCCCGACGAGAACTGTGTCGCGAAGGCCCGTGGGCGGTTCCATCGACGCGACGCAGATGCGTTGGGTGCCTTCCCGGCGGTACAGCTGGACGCTTTCGCCGGTGATTTCGCGAAGGCGGGGGAGGATGAGTCCGGCCGCAGCAATGAGTGGATCATTAGCGGTGGCAGCGAGTTCGGCGAGTCCGGGTCCTGGGCACCACTGACCATCCGAGTCGCGTGTGAGGAGTCGATGGACTTCGAGACCGACGGCGAGTCTATGGGCGGTCGCGCGCGGCAAACCGGTTCGTGCACAGAGTTCGGTGAGGCTGCACGGTTCCTCAGCTACTGCATGAAGAACGCCCATTGCTTTGTCCAGGACGCCGATGCCGCTATGCTGTCTCATAGGTCGATACCAGTTTCTCGCATAGTGGGATGATAGCGCATTTCCTGGTGGACTAGCGCATTTGCTGAAGGGCTAGTGCATTTCCCAGGGGCAGTCTGCATCTGCTGCGAGGGCTGGGGACCTACTTCACGCGCGGCGGGCCAGCCCGTAGTCCGCCGACGCGAGGCTACGTACAGAGGTGGAAGACATGGCACAGAAAGCACGCACTCTCGCCGAGAAGGTGTGGGACGACCACGTTGTCGTGAAAGGGGAGGGGCAGGATCCCGACCTCATCTACATCGATCTCCACCTCGTTCACGAAGTGACGAGCCCGCAGGCCTTCGACGGACTTCGTTTGGCCGGACGCCCGTTGCGCCGTCCCGACCTGACGATCGCCACCGAGGACCACAACGTTCCGACGATCGACATCGACAAGCCGATCGCCGATCCCGTGTCCAAGACTCAGGTCGACACCTTGCGCCGAAATTGCGAAGAATTCGGAGTTCGCTTGCACCGCATGGGCGATCTCGATCAGGGCATCGTGCATGTGGTCGGACCGCAGCTCGGCCTGACTCAGCCGGGAACCACCGTGGTGTGCGGCGACAGTCATACGTCGACGCACGGCGCATTCGGTGCGCTCGCAATGGGAATCGGCACCAGCGAGGTCGAGCACGTGATGGCGACGCAGACATTGTCGTTGCGCCCCTTCAAGACCATGGCGATCACGGTCGACGGCGAGCTGCCTCCTGGCGTCACGAGCAAGGACTTGATCCTGGCAGTCATCGCCAAGATCGGCACCGGCGGCGGCCAGGGCTACGTCCTGGAGTACCGCGGCGAGGCCATTCGCAAACTGTCGATGGAAGCTCGTATGACCATCTGCAACATGTCGATCGAGGCCGGAGCCCGTGCGGGCATGATCGCACCGGACGAGACCACTTACGAGTTCATAAAGGGCCGTCCGCATGCACCGTCGGGCGCAGAGTGGGACGAAGCCGTCGCCGCGTGGGAGTTGCTCAAGACCGACGAGGGCGCCGAATTCGACAACGAGGTCCACATCGACGCAAGCGCATTGACGCCTTTTGTCACGTGGGGAACCAATCCGGGACAGGGTGCACCGCTCGGTGACCGTGTTCCCGATCCGGAACTGATCGTCGACGAGAGCGAGCGTCAGGCTGCCGAGAAGGCGCTCACCTACATGGGTCTCGACGCCGGCATGGCGCTTCGGGATGTTGCTGTCGACACCGTCTTCGTCGGTTCGTGCACCAACGGACGCATCGAAGATCTGCGCGCGGTGGCCGAGGTGCTCGAGGGTCGCCATGTGGCAGAGGGCGTTCGGATGCTCATCGTTCCCGGCTCGATGCGGGTGCGTGCTCAAGCCGAAAGTGAAGGTCTCGGTGAAATCTTCACGGCGGCAGGGGCCGAATGGCGCCAGGCCGGTTGCTCGATGTGCTTGGGAATGAACCCTGACCAGCTTGCTCCCGGCGAGCGTTCGGCATCGACGTCCAACCGGAATTTCGAAGGCCGACAGGGTAAAGGCGGTCGGACCCATCTGGTTTCCCCGCTCGTCGCGGCTGCCACTGCGGTCCGCGGAACGCTCTCGGCACCGGCCGATCTGGTCTGACCCACTTACCATCTCGAGGAGAATTTCGATGGAATCCTTTACCACGCACAAGGGTATCGGCGTCCCGCTGCGACGCTCGAATGTCGATACCGATCAGATCATCCCTGCCGTGTACCTGAAACGGGTGACGCGCACGGGATTCGAGGACGGGCTGTTTGCAGGCTGGCGCACCGACCCCAACTTCATTCTCAATCTGGCTCCGTACGACAAGGGAAGTGTCCTCGTAGCCGGTCCCGATTTCGGCACGGGCTCTTCGCGTGAGCATGCCGTGTGGGCTCTCTCCGACTTCGGATTTCGGGTCGTCATCGCTTCCCGGTTCGCCGACATCTTCCGCGGGAACGCCGGAAAAGCCGGTCTCGTAGCGGCACAGGTCGAGCAGAGCGACGTCGAATTGCTCTGGAAGTTGCTCGAAGAGCAGCCCGGACTGGAATTGACAGTAGATCTCGAGAATCGGACCGTGAGCGCCGGAACTACGGTGGTGCCGTTCAATATTGACGACTACACACGGTGGCGTCTGCTGGAGGGGCTCGACGACATCGGACTGACATTGCGGCAGGTAGAAGCGATTTCCGAGTTCGAAAAGTCAAGGCCTTCATGGAAACCGACTACCCTTCCAGCCCGAATTTCGCAGGGCTGAACCGAAATCCGCAACTCCGCGCGGGAAGAGAAATAGGTCACCATTTCGCAGTCACGTTGAATGAGAATTGGCGTGGCACATAGACTCTTGCCGTTATCAGGTTTACCGTGGTTCTCAGTCGGTCCGACGGTGGACCACAATTAGCGGAGGAATTTCAATGAACAAGGCAGAGCTCATCGATGTTCTGACTGAAAAGCTGGGTTCGGACAGGCGCACAGCGACCGACGCAGTGGAGCACGTCGTGGACACCATCGTCCGCGCCGTCCACCGTGGCGAGAGCGTGACCATCACCGGCTTCGGAGTCTTCGAGCAGCGTCGTCGTGCAGCACGTGTTGCACGCAACCCGCGTACGGGCGAGACCGTCAAGGTCAAGCCGACGTCGGTTCCGGCTTTCCGTCCGGGTGCGCAGTTCAAGGCTGTTATCGCTGGTGGACAGAAGCTTCCGGCCACCGGCCCGGCAGTCAAGCGTGGCGTAGCAGCACCGGCCACCAAGGCTGCAGCCAAGAAGGCTGCTGCCAAGAAGACCGCAGCCAAGAAGGCTCCGGCAAAGAAGGCTCCGGCCAAGACCGCAGCCAAGAAGACGGTTGCCGCGAAGGCTCCGGCCAAGAAGGCTCCGGCCAAGACCGCAGCCAAGAAGACGGTTGCCACCAAGGCTCCCGCCAAGAAGGCTCCGGCCAAGACCGCAGCCAAGAAGACGGTTGCCACCAAGGCTCCCGCCAAGAAGGCTCCGGCCAAGACCGCAGCCAAGGCTCCGGCCAAGAAGGCTCCGGCCAAGAAGGCTCCGGCCAAGACCGCAGCCAAGAAGGCTCCGGCCAAGAAGGCTCCGGCCAAGCGCGGAAAGTAGTCGCGTTCGGGTGAAAAACCCGATGCCGTAAGACAAAGAGGTGCAGCCGCGGATCTGATCCGCGGCTGCACCTCTTTTTGCTGTCTGGGAGAAGTGTGAATTCTCCTGTGTTTCAGTGCTTTGCAAAACTACCGAATCGAGCTGGGGCCGGTTGGTCCAAATCCCTCAGGAGTTGGCGACTTTGGGGAGCGGGCTGTCGAGGTGATCGGCGGCGACGAGACGGCCGTCGAGGAACGAGAGCACCCAAGTGCTCGCCTTACGGTTGCGTGCAGAGGGCAGTGTTACACCGGCCGTATCAGCCCACCAGCGCATCAAATCGGGGATGACGCCTCCTTGGCTGCAGATCACTGGAGTGCCCTCCAGTGCGGCTATCTGCAGCGCACGTGCCCGAGCGGCGTCGGGATCGGCCTCGTAACCTTCTTCGGTCAGAAGAGGTTCCGTCGAAATCTCGACACCCAATGCCTCCGCCAACGGCATTACGGTGTCGATGCAGCGCGTACGGTCAGCCGCGAAAACCGTATCGGCTCCGAAGATTTTCAGCTGTTCGACCAAGGCGGCGGATTGTTCTTTGCCCTTGGCGTCGAGTGGACGCAAATTGTCGTCGCCCTTGTACCGCTTACGGCTTCCAGCCTTTGCGTGGCGGACGAGTAATACCGTTTTCGTGTCAGGCCGAATGGAAACGAAGCGGCGAAGAATCATTCGATCCATCGGGTAGGAAAGATGATCGGCGACCTCGGCGACCGGAAGCCAATAGAGAACATCTACTTCGTTATTCGGCCCGAAATCTCCGTCTACTGCTTCGGCCGACCAGTATTCGACTCGTTTGAGTTTGCGATGTCCCGGGATCGGGTACGTCACGCCACCGAGGTGCCTTCCGAAACGTCCGGTGATCGAGGTCTCTTCGCGGACCTCGCGAACTGCTGCGGTCAAGAAGGTCTCGCCTGGATCGAGCTTTCCTTTGGGGAATGACCAGTCGTCGTACTTCGGTCGATGTACGACGGCGATCTCGATGGCGGAAGGATCCTGGGGAGCCTTCCGCCACAGAACCGCGCCTGCGGCAAAGATGTTGGCTTTGACCGGCTTGTCGCTCATGGTGTGATCCGAGCCCGTCAAGACCCGCTGGCGGTGCGGCTGCGCATCAACGACTGTTGATGCTCACGTACGTCCTCACCGCGTTCGGGTGCAGCGACCCAACTGCCGTCCGGATGCAGTACCCAGCAGCGAGTTCGCGGATCGAGCGCGGAATCGAAGATGTCACCCAGTTGCTTCGACAGTTTCGGATCCTTGACCTGCACCATGACCTCGACGCGGCGATCGAGGTTGCGGTGCATCATGTCTGCGCTGCCGATCCAGAATTCGTCGGCCGAGCGGAAATGGAACATTCGCGAGTGTTCGAGGAACCGCCCGAGAATGGAACGTACTTCGATGTTTTCGCTGAGGCCCGGAACACCCGGCTTGAGCGCGCAGATTCCGCGGACCACGATCTCGACGGGGATACCGGCCTTGGACGCGCGGTACAACGCGTCGATGACCTGCTCGTCGACCAATGCGTTGGCTTTCAAGCGGATACCGGCATCGCGGCCTGCAAGCTTGTGAGCGATCTCGTTGTCGATCCGCTCGATGATCCCGCGGCGAACCCCGTACGGCGCGACGAGAAGGTTGCGGTAGCTCGTCTTGCGGGAGTATCCGGTCAACGAGTTGAAGAGGTCGGTGAGGTCGGCACCGATCTCCGGTGCTGCCGTGAGCAATCCGACGTCCTCGTACATGCGCGCGGTCTTCGGGTTGTAGTTGCCGGTGCCGATGTGGCAGTAGCGACGAATTGTCGAACCTTCGCGCCTGACGACGAGGCACGTCTTGCAGTGAGTCTTGAGACCGACGAGACCGTAGACGACGTGAACGCCGGCCTGCTCGAGTTTGCGTGCCCACTTGATGTTGGCCTGCTCGTCGAAGCGCGCCTTGATCTCGACGAGGGCAACAACTTGCTTGCCGGCCTCGGCGGCGTCGATCAGTGCGTTGACGATGGGGGAGTCGCCCGAAGTTCGGTACAGGGTCTGCTTGATCGCGAGCACCTGCGGGTCGGCCGCGGCCTGTTCGATGAAGCGTTGAACGCTGGTGGAAAACGAGTCGTAAGGGTGGTGGACGAGCACGTCGCCCTCGCGCAGGGTCGAGAACACACTCTTCGGTGTCTCACGCTCGCCGAACGCCGGATGCGTCGCCGGGACGAACGGCGCGTCCTTGAGTGCTGGGCGGTCGACGGCGTAAACCTGCCAGAGGCAGGACAAGTCGAGGAGCCCGGAAACCTCGATCACGTCGGCCGGATCGACGTCGAGTTCACGCAGAAGCAGTTCGAGCATGTGCTCGGTCATGTCGTCGGCAACTTCGAGGCGAACGGGCGAACCGAAACGACGACGCGCCAATTCACGTTCGAGTGCCTGCAGCAGATCCTCGTCCCGATCCTCTTCGACCTCGAAATCGGCGTTGCGTGTGATTCGGAAGGCGTGATGTTCGACGATTTCCATTCCGGGGAACAGCACGTCCAGATGAGCCGAAATCAGTTCTTCCATCGGGAGGAACGAATCGATGGTGGACGAAGACGTCGTGCTCTTGACTCGCACGAACCGGCCGACGTTGTCGGGAACCTTGACGCGAGCGAAGTGTTCGCCGCGGGTGACGGAGTCCTTCACTGTCACGGCGAGGTTGAGGCTCAGTCCGCTGATGTAGGGGAACGGGTGGGCGTGATCGACTGCCAACGGCGTCAGTACCGGGAAGACCTGCTCGTGGAAATGCGCCGATAACCGGCCGTGATCGTCGGCGCTGAGGTCGGCCCATCTAACAATTGAAATGCCTTCTGCCGCCAGGGCAGGGCGGACCGAGTCGAGAAACACGTGTGCGTGCTTGTCGGCGAGTTCCTGGGTGCGACGCGCAATGAGCGCCAATTGTTCGCGTGGGGAGAGGCCGTCGGCGGACCTGACCGACAGTCCCGTCTCGTCGCGGCGCTTGAGTCCGGCGACCCGGACCATGAAAAATTCGTCGAGATTGGAAGCGAAGATGGCGAGGAACTTTGCGCGTTCGAGCAACGGCAGTGACTCGTCGGCAGCCAATGCGAGAACACGGGCATTGAAATCGAGCCAGCTGAGTTCGCGGTTTAGGTAACGATCCTCGGGAAGTCCGACGAGCAATTCGGGTAGCTCTGCCTTGGTAGCTGCAGGGGGAGCGCCCGGGATGTTGGTGGCGACCGCGACGGCCTGAGATCGCGGCGAGGTGGCCGCGCCGTTCTCGTGTCGGCCGGAGCTGTGGTCTCCGTCCGACTGGTCTTCGGAAATACGGTTTTCGAGTGCTTCGCCATTGCTCACTCGTCGATCATCCCCCACAATCGCGCGGTCCGACAATCGATGAAAGAAAATTCATCGACTGTTCGACGGCGTGGCCTTGAGTCTGGTCAACGAAGCCAATGTCGCGGGGCCTACTCCCAGTGCGCGCACGGTGTCGAGATCGGCGTGGGTATCGACGTCGGTGCGCAGTCCCGGCCATTGGCCGTTGAGTGGACGAGCACCTGAATTAGCATGTCCCCGTGCGGATTCCGGACCGAATCGGGGGTCGAGCGCACTCTCGCCACACGCAAACAATGCGGAAGTGCCGGTGCCGTGGTGATCGACGACGACTGAACGTCCACCGCTTCGGGCGGCGGCCACGGCCTCCGTCAGTTCGCTCGGTCGCATCGCGGGCAAGTCGGCTTGCAGCACAACGAGGTCGACCACTCCGCGTTTGGCTCGGATATCGGCGGCCGCTGCACTCAACGCTGCGTTGAGGGTTTCCTCCGCGCGCGGTGAGGCGCCGTTGGTCAGCGAGATGTGGGGAGCTGGATCGGCGTAGACCGTCACGCCGACGGAATACGCAAGAGCGGCAACGGTCGGGTCTGGGGTGACCACCGTGACGGTGTCGATGGCAGAGACGGCGGCAACGGTCGCGAGGGTGTCGTGAAGCATGGCCAACACGAGGTCTGCACGCGCGTCCGCGTCGAGTTCGCCCGCGAGCCGGGACTTGGCCGATCTCAAGGACTTGACGGCCACTATCGCATGCATGGGGCGTTCGATCTCCGTGCGCGCATGCGGTGTCTCCACGACGTGTGGGTACGGGGGTTCCGCGCTGTCCATCCCTCGATCTTGCCAGTCATCACGCTCGGTGTCCGCGGCTGCCCACCGCAGTGCACCACAGGCGATACTCTGTGCAGACGATTTTTCTGGCGGCGACCCGCTTCGCCGGGTAGACGGGGTGAGCGTGTGAGTAAGGCAGCTGTATTGGGCGCAGGTTCGTGGGGAACAGCGTTGGCCAAGGTGATGGCCGAGGCCGGAACCGACGTGACGATGTGGGCCAGGCGTGAAGAGGTCGCGAAGCGCATCGACACCACACACGAGAACAGCGACTATCTGCCAGGCATTGCTTTGCCTTCGTCGATTCGCGCGACCCACCACCACGAGGAGGCAATGGCAGGCGCTGACTTCATCGTGCTGGCGGTTCCCTCGCAGTCGCTACGGGGAAACCTGGAGCAGTGGAAAGGCTCGATCGGACCCGATGCGACTCTGCTGAGTCTGGCCAAGGGAATCGAGACCGGGACGCTCATGCGCATGAGCCAGGTCATCGTGTCGGTGACCGGCGTGGAACCGGGGCGCGTCGCGGTGCTCTCGGGCCCGAATCTTGCACACGAGATCGCCAGCGGGCAGCCAGCGGCCACGGTGATCGCCTGCTCGGATTCCTCGCGTGCCCTCGCTCTCCAGGACGCTTGCGCTACCGGCTATTTCAGGCCGTACACCAACTCCGACGTCATCGGTTGCGAGATCGGTGGCGCGTGCAAGAACGTGATCGCGCTGGCCTGCGGCATGGCCGCCGGTAGTGGATTCGGCGACAACACGGTTGCCAGCATCATCACCCGTGGTCTCGCCGAGACGATTCGGCTCGGTGTCGCGCTCGGCGCCAAGGCGTCGACGCTTGCAGGCTTGGCGGGCGTCGGTGACCTGGTCGCGACCTGCACGTCCGAGTTGTCGCGAAACCGGACGTTCGGAGAGCGACTCGGACGGGGCGGGTCGATGGAATCGGCACAGAAGGCAACCAACGGTCAGGTCGCCGAGGGTGTGAAGTCGTGCACGTCGGTACGCGCACTCGCTGCCGGCTACGACGTGGAGATGCCGTTGACCGACGCGGTCCATCGGGTGTGCCACGAAGGCATGGCCGTCAGCGATGCGATCGGTCAGTTGCTCGGACGCCGGACGAAGCCGGAATGAGTGAAATTGATGTGAGTGATTTCGAGGGTTACGGGGATTCGACGCGAAGTGTGAGCGCCGTTGCGCGCGAACACGCTGCGGGTCAGCCCATGCAGCTGGGTCCGATATTTGCTGCGCCGTACCAACTTTCGGTGGACGAAGGCTCCGAGTCCGATACCTATGCTCGAGCGTCGAACCCGGGTTGGCGCGGACTCGAATCGGCGCTCGCGGCGCTCGAAGGAGCGGACCACGCACTCGTCATGGGGTCGGGGATGTCTGCGATCACCGCGACCTTGCGCAGCGTGCTCGTCGCCGGGGATACCGTCGTCGTGCCCTCGGACGGGTACTACCAGGTGCGGTTGTACGCGAACGAACGTCTGGCGCCGTTGGGAATCACCGTTCGCGAAGTCTCGACCCTGCAGATGGGCGACGCGAGCTTCGCGGATCTGCTCGACGCGTCACCGGGTCGCGTGGTCGTCGTCGCCGAGACGCCGTCCAACCCGGTGCTGGACGTGGTCGACCTTCGCGTGCTCGCCGACGTGTGTCACCGATCGGGCGCGCTGCTGATCGTCGACAACACGACTGCGACACCGCTGGGGCAGCGCCCGCTCGAATTGGGTGCCGACGTCGTGGTGGCCAGCGGTACCAAGGCACTCAGCGGGCACAGTGACCTCCTGATGGGTTACGTCGCTACTTCCGATGCGGCGGTGAGTCAGCGGATCGAGCGTGAGCGACTTCTTTCGGGAACAGTGCTCGGCCCCTTCGAGACGTGGCTTGCGCACCGGAGTCTCGGCACGGCAGGCCTGCGATTCGGGCGTCAGTGCGACAACGCGCTGGCCCTGGCCGAGATGTTGGCTGGACACAAAGCGGTCCGGTCCGTTCGTTATCCCGGCCTTCGCGGTGACCCGTCCTACACAACGGCATCCGGTCAGATGAAACGATTCGGCGGATTGGTGAGCGTCGAGTTGGATTCGGCTCAAGCATTCCACTCGTTCGTCGAAGCGAGCAATCTCGTCACGGCCGCCACCAGCTTCGGTGGGATCCACACGACGGCGGATCGTCGTGCGCGCTGGGGCGATCCGGTCAGTGCGGGTTTTGTCCGAATCGCTTGTGGCATCGAGGACACCGCCGATCTCCTGGCCGACATCGAGCGCGCGCTCGACGCGTGAGCGGACCACGTCGATGATTTCCGGCTTGGCCCGATCGCGTGCCGAAGTCGATTCGGCGGTACGGTTTGACGCGTGAACAGCAGCCGTACCCGCGTGGCCGTGATCTTCGGTGGCCGGAGCAATGAGCATTCAGTGTCCTGTGTTTCCGCCGGAAGCGTCCTGAGCAACCTCGACCCTGATCGGTACGACGTCGTACCGATCGGCATCACAGTCGACGGTTCCTGGGTCCTCGGGTCGAGCGACCCCAGCTCCCTCGCGATCAGCGGGCGCGCGTTGCCGTCGGTCGACAAAGACGGAACGTCGGTGGTCCTCAGCGCGGACCCCACCCGCGAGGGCGAGGTCATCTCCTTCGACGGCTCCGACGCCGGTGCCGTGCTCGCGTCGGTCGACGTCGTTTTCCCCGTTCTGCATGGGGCTTACGGCGAAGACGGCACCATTCAGGGATTGCTCGAACTTGCCGGGGTTCCGTATGTCGGACCCGGAGTCCTGGCCAGCGCCGCCGGCATGGACAAAGAGTTCACGAAGAAGCTTCTTGCCGCTGAAGGGCTTCCCGTCGGAGTGCAGGTCGTGCTTCGACCGGGAATCGCAACGCTGACCGAAGAGCAGAAGGCGGAGTTGGGCCTTCCCGTGTTCGTGAAGCCCGCTCGTGGAGGCTCGTCTATCGGCATCACCCGGGTGAGCAATTGGGACGGTCTGGACGGGGCGATCGCTCATGCGCGCCTGCACGATCCCAAGGTGATCGTCGAAGGCGCGATCATCGGCCGTGAGGTGGAATGCGGCGTCCTCGAATTCCCGAACGGTGACGTCAAGGCCAGCGTGGTCGCCGAGATCCGGATGCCGGATGCCGACACCGATTCGGACGCGTTTTACGACTTCGACACCAAGTACCTCGACGACGTCTGCGAATTCGACATCCCCGCAAAACTCGACGAGTCGGTGAGCGACCAGATCAGGGAGCTTGCAGTCCGCGCGTTCAAGGCACTCGATTGCCAGGGACTCTCGCGGGTCGATTTCTTCGTCACGGCTGACGGCCCGGTGATCAACGAGATCAACACGATGCCCGGGTTCACTTCCATCTCGATGTATCCAAAGATGTGGAACGCCACCGGAATCGATTACCGCACTTTGATTTCGACACTGGTCGACACCGCCATCGCTCGCGGTACCGGACTTCGCTGATCAGGGAACCGCGACCGGCGCCGGGTCGAGGGGCTTCTGTTCGAGAGTCGCCGTAATGGTGTCGGAGATCTCCTGAATCGGCGTCGGGCCGGTCCCGTCGGGGATCGTGATACCGATGTACTCACCGCGGTCTACGGCAAACCAAGTGCTCGCAGCCAGACCGACGTCGGTTCCCGAGACCTGGAACCATTGGACACCGTTCACAACCTGTAGTGCTGCAGCCTGGTCGAACTCGGTCGGACGGTCGAGCCCGCAGCGCAACACGATCGGCTCACCTTCGCTGCGCTGCCAAGCTGCCGCTCCAGCCGGAGCAGGGTCAACCAACTCGGCTTTCGTGAAGTCGTCGATCTTGTCGGGGAGCGCACCGAGGAGGGAAACGCAGGCCTCCGACTCCGCTGCCGGTGCCGGTACGGGTCCCAGCGCTACCGGCGAGAGTTCAGGGTTGTTTCCCGCGACGACGGCCGCGATCACCACTCCGACGATCAGGGCTACCGGGAGCGCGATGGCGGTGGCGATCAGCGCCGGACTGCGGCGCTCGGTCGGATCGTCGTCGCTATCGGGGTCGATGTCGGCGTTGTCTGCGGTGGAGGTGTTTTCTGCCATGCTCAGTTCTTCGCTCGGGTCCTGGTCCAGTCGATCAGCGGTCTCGTCACTTCGCAGGGCACGTCGGTGAATCGGTAGGATTGCCGACACACGCGTGAGCTTGCAGAAGCATTCACGACCACAGCTAGAAGGTACCGCAGGCCGCTTACGGGCGAATTGCGTCGGCATTGGAGACACTCATCGCATCATCGGGGTTCGGGTCAGAGCACACTGTCGAGCAGGTGGGGGAGTTCGACGTGATCGCGCGATCTCTGGTCGGCCGAATCCAACCGGTCACCACCGAATTGGGGCCGGGCGACGATGCCGCGATCGTGACGTCCGGAGACGGCCGTGTGGTTGTCTCGTCCGACATGCTGGTCGAAGGTCGGCATTTCCGAATGGATTGGTCTTCGCCACGCGACATCGGCCGAAAGGCAGTGGCACAGAACGCTGCGGACGTCGTCTCGATGGGAGCGCGGCCGACGGCATTCACCGTGTCTCTGGGGTGCCCGCCTTCGACTCCGGTCGACGTGATCGACGCAATCTCCGCGGGAATCTGGGACGCGGCAACTGATCTGGGGGCCGGCGTGGTCGGCGGTGACCTGGTCCAGTCGCCGGTAGTCGTGGTGTCGGTGACCGTGCTCGGCGATCTCGGTGGCCGTCCGGCAGTTCTGCGTTCGGGAGCAAAGATCGGTGACAAGATCGCGGTCGCCGGGTTGTTCGGTTGCTCGGCAGCAGGGTTGGCACTACTGCTCGACGAAGCCGTATTGCTCGACGAATCCGAAAGCTTTCCAGATCTGCTTGCCGCTCATCGTGTTCCGAATCCGCCGTATCAATCGGCATGGGACGCCGCAGAATCAGCACATTCCATGACGGACGTATCCGACGGATTGATCGCGGACCTTCGACATCTCGCAGAGGCCTCGCACGTGCGGTTCGACATCGTCTCGGCCGCGGTTCCCACCTCACTCGATGTCGCATCGGCGGCCGAGGCGCTCGACGTCGATCCGCTGGACTGGATCCTCTCCGGTGGTGAAGATCACGGATTTGCAGCAACTTTCGGGCCTGAGGTCGAAATTCCGTCGGGTTGGACTGTGATCGGTTCGGTTGCGGCCGGTTCCGGCGTGAGCGTCGACGGTGCACTTCGCGAGAGCGGCGGGGGATGGCACAGCTTTTCGACCACCGGCACCACCGCGGTATAGGTTGCTTTCATGGCTGTATATGCACTTGGAGACAGAGTTCCGGACATTCATCCGGACGCATACGTTCACCCGGACGCGGTGGTGATCGGCGCCGTGACTCTCGCGGCGGGCACCTCGATCTGGCCGCAGGCGGTATTGCGTGGTGACTACGGAACCATTTCGGTGGGAACCGGATCCAACATCCAGGACGGAACTGTCATCCATTGCACCGCCATCGATGCGACTGTCATCGGTTCCGGTTGCGTGGTGGGCCACAACGCGCACATCGAGGGGTCGACCATCGAGGACCACTGCCTGATCGCATCGGGCTCCGTGGTTCTCAACGGAACGGTGATCGGGACGGGGTCGATCGTCGCCGCGGGTGCGGTGGTGGCCAACAAGATGCAGGTTCCCCCGCGCAGCATGGCACTCGGTGTGCCCGCCAAGGTCCGTGCGGGATACGAAGTTCCGCTCGGCCACCTCGACGGAAACGTCAAGATGTACGCAGCCAATGCGGCGTACTACCGCGACGCGTTGCGCAGGCTCGACTGATGGCGCCGCTTGCAGAGATCGTCGATCCAGGGTGGGCGCGGGCACTCGAACCGGTCTCGGAGCAGATCTCCGCGATGGGTAAGTTCTTGCGCGAAGAGATCGCTGCGGGACGGGAGTATCTGCCTGCGGGAGAGAACGTCTTGCGTGCATTCACGAATCCGTTCGACGACGTTCGGGTGCTCATCGTCGGTCAAGACCCCTATCCGACGCCTGGTCATGCTGTCGGGTTGAGCTTTTCGGTTGCCCCGGACGTGCGGCCGGTTCCACGAAGTCTCGGTAATATCTACAAGGAGTATCACCAGGATCTCGGGTTGCCGATACCGCCGAACGGCGATCTGACGCCGTGGTCGAAACAAGGTGTGCTGCTTCTCAATCGCGTACTCACCGTGCAGCCGGGTCAAGCCGCTTCTCATCGTAAGAAGGGCTGGGAGCCGGTGACCGAGCAGGCTATCCGCGCTTTGGTGGCGCGGTCGTCACCGATGGTGGCGATCTTGTGGGGTCGTGACGCGGCCACTCTCGCGCCGATGCTGGGCGACACACCGATCATCGAATCAGCGCACCCGTCACCGCTTTCGGCTTCGCGCGGCTTCTTCGGTTCGCGCCCGTTCAGTCGTGCGAACGAACTCTTGACCGGACTCGGGGCCGACCCGGTCGACTGGAATCTGGGCTGATCGAACTGCGCCTGCACTCACCTGGCATGCCGAACGTCGTGACACGACATTCGGCATGCCAGCTGACTAGGCCTGCTTTGCGGAAGTGAAATCGGGGCGACGCTTGTCGACGAATGCGTCGACACCCTCGCGCCCGATCGGGCTGTTCGCCGCGAGGGCGATGGACGCAGCCTCGGCGTCGAGTTGCTCGGCGAGCGAGTTCGTCCGCGACGAACGCAGCAGTGCTTTGATTCCCGAGTACGACGTACTTGGTCCGTTGGCCAAAGCGCGGGCGAGGCGAGCTGCCTCTTCCTGGACCTCGTCGTCGCCGACGAGTCGGGTGAGGATCCCCAGCCGGACGGCTTCGTCGCCACCGATCACCGAATCGTTGAGAAGAATCTCGCGAGCGCGTGCCACGCCGACGATGCGGGGGAGTGTCCACGACATTCCGCCGTCCGGGGTGAAACCGATGGAGGGGTACGCGGGGCGGAGCTTGGTGCCGGTGCCGCCGATTGCGACGTCGGCGAGGCAGACCAGGCTCATTCCGGCGCCGGCAGCCCATCCGTGGACCCCGGCCACCACTGGAGCGGTCGCGGCGTCGAGCGCGCGAACGAACACGTGGAAGACACGGGCAACCTCGGCGACGTACTCGCCGCGGTCAGGGGCTGCGGCGAACGCACGGACGTTGCCGCCGGCACAGAAGTTTGCGCCTTCGCCGACCAGAAGGATGCTCCCGATGTCGTTTCCGACTGTCTCGAGCGCCTGCGCGCCCTGAACCAGTCCTTCGTCGTCGAGGGAGGTGCCGTTGGCGGCGGTGGAAATGGTGATGCGGAGTACGCCCTCGTCGAGGGTCACTTTGCTCAGGTCATCGATGGAAGTCACTCAACGCACATTACGGGTGTCGGACAGCCATACGAAACACGGGGACACATAGATACAGACACACAGAAACAGCTCTGCCCCCGTCACCGAAGTGACGGGGGCAGAGCCTGCAATAGTTTGTGCTCGGGCAATCAGCCCCGAGCGACCTTGCCTGCCTTCAGGCAGGAGGTGCACACGTTGACCTTACGGGTGTTACCCGGGGCAACCTCGGTACGAACAGACTGAATGTTCGGGTTCCAGCGACGATTGGTACGCCGGTGCGAGTGCGAGACCGACTTACCGAAGCCGGGCCCCTTGGCGCATACGTCGCAGACGGCAGCCATAGTCGCGAACTCCTTGTTAGAAATGAATATTGAAGTGGTTACCCTACACGGTAGGGCAGCCAGAATTACAATCCGAATATACTCGACTTCGAACCGATCCTTGACCGCTCACTGTGCAGTCGAACGTGAAAACAGTCAATCAGCAACAAACAAAGTGCAGCATTATTTCGTGTAGCCCGTTCGAGGCAACCGTGTAAGAGTAACCGCTTCCGGCCCGAATGGCCAAACCGCCCGGTAATGACGGTTGCGCAGAAGCGTCGGACTACCCTCGACTGCACCGATCACCGATCTCTTTTTCATCGTCAGTCTTTCCATCGTCTGTCTGTCCATCGTGGAGGGGAACCGTCAGTGGGGGAAGTGCAACGCGTCGCCGAAGAAGCGGAATCCGTCGCGGACGGACATCTGCTGCGGCGCTGGGCCCGCCGGGCGGTCGACAGCCTCCAGAAACGTCGTGGAGAGATCAACAGCCTCAACGTCTTTCCCATCCCTGATTCGGATACCGGCACCAACCTGTTGTTCACGATGCGGGCCGCGCTCGATTCCGCCGAGACGATCGAGGACGACGTCCGCAGTGCAGGCCGCGTCGCCAACGCGCTGGCTCGGGGCGCAGTGTCCGGTGCACGCGGTAATTCCGGAGTGATCCTCTCCCAGGTGATCCGGGGTATCGCGGAGAGCGTTCAAGGCGAGCACATCGACGGCCGGAGCTTTGCGAACTCACTGACCACGGCGACGGGACTGGCTTCTCGGGCTGTCTCCGATCTGGTGGAAGGCACCATCGTCACGGTTCTGCGCGCGTCGGGTGAGGCAGCGCAGGAGTGCGTCGACACCAAGACGCCGAGCGGCGAGGACCTTGCTTCCGTGGTTGCCGCCGCTGCCGATGCGGCTGCGATCGCGCTGAACAAGACCCCGGAGCAACTGGACGTTCTGGCGTCGGCCGGGGTGGTCGATGCCGGGGGATTCGGTCTGGTTCTGATCCTCGACGCTTTTGTCGAGGTGGTGACCGGGAAGTCGCAGGTTCGCGAGGATCTGGGGACGCCGGACCCGAGGTCGAGCGCAGTTGTCGACGTCAGCGCATTCGATCACGATTGGGCTCACAAGAGCCCGATCGAATGTGGTGATCACTCGGAACAGGATTTCGAGGTCATGTACCTCGTCGACGACTCGGACGACGATCGCATGACGGCGCTGCGCACGCGACTGTCCGTCCTCGGAGATTCGACGGTCATCGTCAGCGACGGCTTCGGTGGCTGGTCGGTGCACGTGCATTGCTGCGATGCCGGTGCAGCCGTCGAAGCCGGCCTCGAAGCCGGGAAGGTCCACGGTATTCGCATCAGCAGTTTTCTCGTCGACGAACGCGACCAGTTGGTGGCACGGGCGGAGAGGCGATTCCCGGGTGCCGGTGCCCGCGGCGTTCTGGCCGTCGTCGCCGGTGAGAGTGCGGCGGCGTTGTTCGAGAGTGAGGGCGCGACGGTTCTTCGGTGCGACGACGCGCCGGTGACACGTGCGCAACTGCTCGGCCGCATTCGTCAGATGGAGCGAAGTGAAGTTCTGGTGCTGCCGAACGGAGCCTTGACGGCTCAGGAACTGGTCGCAGTCAGTGCCGCTGCACGCGATCCGCTTCACCAGGTCCTGCTGCTGTCGACATCGTCGATGGTTCAGGGCTTGGCCGCACTTGCCGTTCACGACGCTCAACGCAACGTCGCCGACGACGGCTTCACGATGTCCGAGGCGGCGGCTGCGACGCGCTGGGGATCATTGCGAATTGCGGTCGAGCGTTCGCTGACGTACGTCGGGACGTGTGATCCGGGTGACGCGATCGGTCTGATGGGGCACGAGGTGGTGCTCATCGGTCCCGACGTCGCGGAGTCGAGTGCGCGACTGGTCGACCTCGCGCTCGGATCCGGTGGCGAACTCGTGACCCTACTCATGGGCGCCGACGCGCCGGACGACCTGGCCGGGCAGCTCGAGGCGCACGTCATCGCGCACCATCCGGGCGTCGACGTGCTCGTCTATCAGGGTGATCAGCCGGGTGACCTGTTCCAGTTGGGTGTGGAGTGATCGAACCGGGTCTGTCGGTGACTACTGATATACGAACACATGTGCTTACCGCGACACTGTGCTGGAGGAACTGATGGCGACGCTCGCCGACCCACTCGATCGGCTGCTGGGAAAGAAGACCGCGGACGCGCTCGACGAGGCATTCGAGATTCGGACGGTCGAGGACCTGCTGCGTCACTACCCACACCGGTACGCGTCGGCAGGCAAGGAACTTGCCGAGAAGGAGCCGCCCGAAGGTGAGCACATCACCATCATCGCGCGGGTGGCGTCGGCGGCGGTCGTGAAGATGAAGAACCGTCCGGGGCAGATGTTGCGAGTATCGCTCGCGACTGATTCGCAGACCGTCGACGTCACGTTCTTCAACCCGCAGAAGGTGCGGCACGTCATCAAGCCCGGCGTGCGCGCGATGTTCTCCGGGACGGTGAAGTACTTCCGCGGCAAGTGGTCTCTCACCCACCCGAGCTACCTGATTCTCCCGGAACCTCGTGTCGGCGAGGAGGATTCGGTAGTTCCGCTTGCATCCATCAAGGGGGCCGGTGACCTTGCCGGTCTGGCTCGCGCAAACCAGGATCCCGGCGCCGAACTCGACCTGTCCGTCTTCGACCGCGCATTGATCCCGCTGTACCCGGCAACTCGCGAGGTCGAGAGCTGGACCATCATGCGGTGCGTGCGGCAAGTGCTCGACCAACTCGATCCGATCGAGGAGCCGTTGCCTGACGAGACCAGGGCCGAGCACGGATTCATCGGTTTGGACGAGGCACTGCGCACCGTTCACCTCCCGGATACCAAGGAGGACATCGAACGATCTCAGGATCGTCTGCGTTTCGACGAGGCGCTGTCTCTGCAGTTGGTTCTCGCGATGCGTCGTCACGACAATTCCGAGCGGGTGGCGCCGGCCTGCGCTCCGGTTGCCGACGGGATCGCGGACCAGTTCGAGGAGATGCTCCCGTTCACTCTGACGGAGGGACAGCAAGCGGTCGCGGAGGAGATCTCCAGCGATCTCGCTCGCCCACACCCGATGAGCCGGCTTCTTCAGGGCGAGGTCGGGTCAGGTAAGACGATCGTGGCTCTGCGCGCGATGTTGCAGGTCGTCGACGCCGGTTATCAGTGCGCGTTGCTCGCACCGACCGAGGTCCTGGCAAATCAGCATGCGCGATCACTGCGCAAGATGATGGGCCCGCTGGCGGCAGGTGGTGAACTCGGTTCGGCCGAACATTCCACCCGTATCGCCCTTTTGACCGGCTCGCTGCCTGTCGCTGCGAAGCGCGCAGCGCTGCTCGAAGCCGTGACCGGCGATGCCGGGATCGTCATCGGTACCCATGCGCTCATCCAGGACAACGTGGAGTTCTTCAACCTCGGCATGGTTGTCGTCGACGAGCAGCACCGCTTCGGCGTCGAGCAACGTGATCAGTTGCGATCACGTGCCCGTGAAGGTCTGAGTCCGCATCTGCTGGTGATGACGGCAACGCCGATTCCGCGAACCATCGCCATGACGGTGCTCGGCGACCTCGAGGTCTCGACTCTGCGGGAACTACCGCGTGGGCGAACCCCGATCAAGAGCAGCGTCGTGCCCGCGAAGCAGAAGCCGCAGTGGGTGGATCGCGCATGGGAACGAATCCGTGAGGACGTTGCCGCTGGTCGTCAGGCGTATGTCGTGTGCTCACGCATCGGCGACGGTGAGCAGGGTGCCGGTGAGGACCAGTTCACCGAGGAGAAGCAGCCCGAGACCAAGTCGGCAGTCGACGTCTTCGAAGAGCTGTCGAGTGGCCCGCTGGCTGATCTGCGAGTCGGGTTGCTGCACGGTCGACTGCCTTCCGACGAAAAAGACGTCGTGATGAGCGCGTTCAACGTCGGTGACGTCGACGTCCTCGTCTGTACGACTGTCGTCGAAGTCGGTGTGGACGTTCCGAATGCGACGGTGATGGTGATCGTCGACGCCGAGCGGTTCGGCGTCAGTCAGCTCCACCAACTACGTGGACGAGTCGGTCGAGGCAAGCACCAGGGACTGTGCATCCTCGTCACCGGAAGCAATCCCGGCGGACCGGCGTACGAGCGGCTCTCGGCGGTGGCAGCGACCAACGACGGGTTCGAACTGGCACAACTCGACCTCGCGACCAGACGTGAAGGAGACATCCTCGGTGCGGCGCAGTCTGGCACAACCTCGAATCTGAGACTGCTTTCCCTCATGGCCCACGGAGACATCCTCGAGTCCGCCAGGGAGTTCGCTCAGGGAATCGTCGACTCCGATCCGTCGCTCGAGGATCATCCCGCCCTCGCTTCCATGGTGACCGCTGCCCTGGACTCCGACCGGATCGAGTACCTCGAAAAGTCGTGACGGGTATGACGACAAGCTGAAATCGAATAGCACGAGGACCGCCGGGTTGGTTTCTCGATTCAGTCCGAAATATGAGACTCCGCATGTAGACGCAAGATGAAATCGGGGTAGTTTTCTCGAATGTTCTCCAAAGTGCTCGTCGCGAACCGCGGCGAAATTGCGATCCGTGCCTTCCGCGCCGCCTACGAACTAGGTGCCGGAACCGTCGCGGTGTTCCCGTACGAGGATCGGAACTCGATCCACCGTCTCAAGGCAGACGAGAGCTACCAGATCGGGGAGAAGGGTCACCCCGTTCGGGCGTATCTCTCAGTCGAGGAAATCGTCGCCGCCGCCAAGAGTGCCGGAGCCGACGCCATCTACCCCGGTTACGGCTTCCTTTCCGAGAACCCGGATCTGTCGGCGGCGTGCGCAGAGGCAGGCATCAAGTTCGTCGGCCCGTCCGCCGAGATCCTCGAGTTGACCGGAAACAAGGCTCGGGCCATCGCAGCGGCAAAGGCCGCCGGTCTCCCCGTGCTCGCGTCCTCGGAGCCGTCAGCGGACATCGACGAGTTGCTCGCGGCCGCCGAGGACATGACCTTCCCGATCTTCGTCAAGGCCGTTGCCGGCGGCGGTGGACGCGGAATGCGCCGCGTTGCGGAGCGCTCACAGCTCAAGGAATCGATCGAAGCCGCAGCGCGCGAAGCGGAATCGGCCTTCGGCGATTCGACGGTCTTCCTCGAGCAGGCCGTCATCGACCCCCGGCACATCGAAGTGCAGATCCTCGCCGACGAGCAGGGCAACGTCATCCACCTCTTCGAGCGTGACTGCTCGCTGCAGCGTCGCCACCAGAAGGTGATCGAGCTTGCTCCGGCGCCCAATCTCTCGGAAGAGTTGCGCGCCAAGATCTGTGCCGACGCCGTCGCGTTCGCGAAGGAGATCGGGTACACGTGCGCAGGCACCGTCGAGTTCCTCCTCGACAAGCGCGGCAACCACGTCTTCATCGAGATGAACCCGCGAATTCAGGTGGAGCACACCGTCACCGAAGAAGTGACGGACGTGGACCTGGTCCAGTCGCAGCTCAAGATCGCGTCCGGTTCGACGCTTGAAGAACTTGGTCTGTCACAGGACACGATCAAGCTTCGCGGCGCGGCGCTGCAGTGCCGCATCACGACCGAGGATCCGGCCAACGGATTCCGCCCGGACACGGGCCGCATCACCGCGTACCGCACCCCGGGCGGAGCCGGCATCCGCCTGGACGGCGGCGCGACGCTCGGAGCCGAGGTCGGCGCGTACTTCGACTCGATGCTGGTCAAGCTCACCTGCCGTGGTCGTGACCTCGAAGCCGCTGTCGCGAGGGCTCGCCGCGCGGTCACCGAGTTCCGCATTCGTGGCGTCTCGACCAACATTCCGTTCCTACAGGCGGTTCTCGACGACCCGGACTTCCGGGCCGGACGCGTGACGACCTCCTTCATCGAGGAACGTCCTCAGCTGCTGACTCTGCGTTCTTCGGCAGACCGCGGCACGAAGATCCTGACCTACCTCGCGGATGTGACGGTCAACAAGCCTCACGGTGAGCGGCCCTCGGCGGTGTACCCGCAGGACAAGCTGCCCAAGATCGATCTCTCGACGCCTCCTCCTGCCGGTAGCCGTCAGCGACTGCTCGAACTCGGACCCGAAGGTTTCGCGAAGGCGTTGCGTGAGCAGAAGGCCGTCGGCGTCACCGACACCACCTTCCGTGACGCGCACCAGTCGTTGTTGGCCACGCGAGTTCGGACCAGCGGACTGCTCGGAGTAGCCGGGCACGTTGCGCGGTTGACGCCGGAACTGCTCTCGATCGAAGCCTGGGGCGGCGCGACCTATGATGTGGGACTTCGCTTCCTGCACGAGGATCCGTGGTACCGGCTCGCCGCACTCCGCGAGGCGATCCCGAACATCTGCCTTCAGATGCTTCTTCGCGGCCGAAACACCGTGGGCTACACGCCGTATCCCGAAAAGGTCACGCGCGCATTCGTTCAGGAAGCCACCGACACCGGTATCGACATCTTCCGAATCTTCGACGCGCTCAACAACGTCGACCAGATGCGGCCTGCCATCGACGCGGTGCGTGAGACCGGAACGGCCCTCGCGGAGGTGGCGCTGAGCTACACCGGTGATCTGTCGGATCCGAACGAAACTCTGTACACGCTCGACTACTACCTGAAGTTGGCCGAAGAGATCGTCGATGCCGGCGCTCACGTGCTCGCGATCAAGGACATGGCAGGCCTGCTGCGCGCTCCGGCAGCTACCAAGCTGGTGACGGCGCTACGCAGCAACTTCGATCTGCCGGTTCACGTTCACACGCACGACACTCCCGGTGGACAGCTGGCCACGTACTTCGCAGCGTGGCAGGCGGGCGCCGACGCAGTCGACGGTGCTTCCGCGGCACTGGCCGGAACCACCAGCCAGCCTGCGCTCTCGGCCATCGTCGCCGCTGCCGCGCACTCCGAGTTCGACACCGGACTGAACCTGCAGAACGTGTGCGACCTCGAGCCGTACTGGGAGGCGCTGCGAAAGGTGTACGCGCCGTTCGAATCCGGACTGCCGGCGCCGACGGGTCGCGTGTACACACACGAGATTCCGGGCGGTCAACTCTCCAACCTCCGGACCCAGGCCGTTGCTCTCGGTCTCGGCGACCGGTTCGAAGAGGTCGAAGCCAAGTACGCCGACGCAGACCGCATGCTCGGGCATCTCGTGAAGGTGACGCCGTCGTCGAAGGTCGTCGGCGACCTCGCGCTCCATCTTGTCGGTGCCGGCGTGCCTTCGGAGGAGTTCGCCGCAGATCCGGCGAAGTTCGACATTCCCGACTCCGTGGTGGGCTTCCTGCGCGGTGAACTCGGTACGCCTCCCGGTGGTTGGCCGGAACCGTTCCGCAGCAAGGCACTCGAAGGACGTGGCCAGGCCAAGCCGGAAGCGACGTTGTCCGCTGAGGACGAGGTGCTGCTAGAGGGCTCGTCGAAGGACCGTCAGGCGACGCTGAACCGTCTGCTGTTCCCCGGCCCGACAAAGGAATTCCTCGAACACCGCGAGAAGTACGGTGACACGTCGCGGCTTTCGGCAAACCAGTTCTTCTACGGTTTGCGGCGCGGCGACGAGCACCGGGTCGAGTTGGCTCCCGGCGTGGAACTGATCATCGGTCTCGAGGCGATCTCCGAGCCCGACGAGCGCGGCTACCGCACTGTCATGTGCATCCTGAACGGCCAGCTTCGCCCGGTCTCGATCCGCGATCGCTCCATTGCCAGTGACGTACCGGTGGCGGAGAAGGCCGACAAGAACAACCCGGGCCACGTGGCTGCACCGTTCGCGGGCGTCGTGACGCTCGCGGTCAAGGAAGGCCAGAAGATCGAGGCCGGCGACACCGTGGCCACGATCGAAGCGATGAAGATGGAAGCGGCGATCACCTCGCCGCGCGCCGGCGTCGTCTCGCGGATCGCGATCAGCGCCGTCCAACAGGTCGAGGGCGGAGACCTGCTGGTAGTCGTCTCGACGGGGGAGAGCGCCGCAGAGTGACACGCATCATCTCGGGACTCGCGGGCGGTCGACGCCTGCGAGTCCCGCCGAGCGGCACCCGTCCGACGTCGGATCGGGTTCGTGAGGCGCTGTTCAGTGCTCTCGAAGCGCGCATCGATCTCGAAGGGTGCGCGGTTCTCGACCTCTTTGCGGGTTCGGGTGCTCTCGGCCTCGAGGCGCTCTCGCGGGGAGCCGAGCACGTTGTTCTCGTGGAATCCGATGCCAAGGCTGCTGCCGTCATCAAGGCGAACATCGGCACTGTCGCGTTGCCGGGGGCGACGGTTCGCGCCGCTCCGGTTGCGGCCGTGGTCTCGGGTCCGAGCGCGCGTGAATACGACATCGTGATCGCGGACCCGCCGTATGCGGTAACCGACGAGGCCGTCGTGTCCATGCTCGCTGATCTGCAGGCCAACAAATGGGTGGGGGAGGGCACGATCGTCGTACTCGAACGTTCGTCGCGCTCGCCGGAGACCGTGTGGCCTCAGGGCTACGAGCCGATCAAGGCCAAGAACTACGGTGAAGCCCGCATCGAGCTGGCCACCTGCTACGGTCTGGACTCATGACTGGCGCCGTCTGCCCCGGATCCTTCGACCCTGTGACCAACGGTCACCTCGACGTAATCGGAAGAGTTGCTGCGCAATTCGACGAGGTCGTGGTCACCGTGCTGATCAACAAGAGCAAGCGTGGCATGTTCACGATCGACGAGCGGATCGAGATGCTCGAAGACGCGACGAGCCACCTGCCCAACGTTCGCGTCACGTCGTGGCACGGATTGTTGGTCGACTACGCGAAACAAGAAGGACTCAGCGCGATCGTCAAGGGTCTGCGCGGCGCGAACGACTTTGATTACGAGCTGCAGATGGCCCAGATGAATCAGAAGCTCACGGGCGTCGACACGCTCTTCGTTGCCACGAACCCGACCTACAGCTACCTGTCGAGTTCTCTGGTGAAGGAAGTTGCGACCTTCGGCGGCGACGTCTCCGACATGCTCCCGGCCAAGGTGCATTCTCGGCTACTCGCGCGTATCGCCGAACGAGCATCCGAAAACAGCTGATCCCCGACACACCGACCACGACGACACCCCGTTGGCCGTTCTTCCGGCAAACTTGGACAGGAACGGGCACAGGTCCGAGTGGACCGGTGACGATGTGGGCCGATTTCGGCCGGTAGAGATTGGGGTTGCTTGTGTACCGCGTATTCGAGGCACTGGACGAACTGGTCGCAATTGTCGAAGAGGCGCGCGGTGTTCCCATGACCGCAGGGTGTGTTGTGCCTCGCGGTGACGTACTCGAGCTACTCGACGACGTCCGGGACGCAATTCCGAGCGAGCTGGACGACGCTCAGGACGTCCTCGATCATCGCGACAAATTGGTCGGTGACGCGCGAGCAAACGCCGAGAAGACGGTCAGCAGCGCCAATGCCGAGGCAACCTCGACTGTCGAGAACGCACGCGACGACGCCGACCGGATTCTGTCCGATGCCAAGGCTCAGGCCGATCGCATGGTTGCCGAAGCACGCGCACACGCCGATCAGTTGGTCGAGGACGCAGAAGCAGAAGCGGAACGGACCGTCACCGACGGCCGTCGTGAGTACGAGGCCGTCACCGGACGGGCGCGTGCCGAGGCCGATCGGATGATCGAGTCCGGCCAGGCCTCGTACGAACATTCGGTGGCGGAGGGAACGGCGGAGCAGGCTCGTCTGGTGTCGCAGACCGAGGTTGTCCAGTCAGCTCACGCGGAATCCGCGCGAGTGATCGACGCCGCTCATGCCGAGTCCGACAGGATGCGTTCGGAGTGTGACCTGTACGTGGACACCAAGTTGGCCGAGTTCGAAGAGTTCCTCACCGGAACGGTTCGATCGGTCGGGCGTGGTCGTCAACAGCTTCGAACGGGTTCGGGAGTCCCCGACTACCAGGACGACGATCGTCGTTCGGAGCGTCGTCGCTAGAGCGAACGAGACAGTCGAGGGTGGGTCGTCCGATATGGGGCGGCCCACTTTTTCGTGGACGGAATTGGGATTTGCGTTGTAGCTGCCGTATTGTGGAGTGGTTGCCCATACCAGTTTCAACAGTTAGGTGAGTTCTCTTTGTCAACGCATCGTCGTAGTTCGTCGCATCAGTCAAGTGATGCGGGATTTTTGCTGGACACGGTCAAGCTCGGTCGTCGTCCAGGGTCGATGCGTACCGTCGAGAGAACCATTCAGTCCCCGAACCGTATCGGTCTCGATCTGATCGCGATCGAAGCGGGCGCGGACATAGATCTCGATCTTCGTCTCGAAGCAGTGTCCGAAGGCGTTCTCGTCACCGGAAACGTGCACGCACCCACCAAGGGTGAATGCTCGCGGTGCCTTGAACCTTTCACCGACACCGTGGACATCTATCTCACGGAGTTGTTCGCTTACCCGGACAGCACCACCGAGGAGACGACGGAAGAGGGAGAGGTCTACGCGGTCGAAGACGACGAAATCGACCTCGAACCGGTCATCGTCGATGCAGTCGGTCTGGCGCTTCCGCTCCAGCCTCTGTGCAGTGACGATTGCCTGGGATTGTGCTCAGAATGTGGCATTCGCCTGGCGATTGCGGAATCTGGGCATGGGCATGACATACTTGATCCTCGCTGGGCTGGTCTCGCGGCCAAATTTGGCGTGGAATCAAACACCAGCGAAAATCTTGTGATCACCGAAGCCGAGGAGAAGTAGAAGTGGCTGTCCCCAAGCGCAAAATGTCGCGATCCAACACGCGGTCGCGTCGTAGCCAGTGGAAGACCACTGTGCCCACCCTCGTTACCTGCCCCAACCGTGGCTGTGGCGAGCAGACCCTTCCCCACATCGCATGCCCGTCATGCGGTACTTACAAGGGCCGCCAGGTAACCGCTGCTGTCTAGTTCTCCCCGGAGAAAGACTATGACGAGCGAAAATACAGTTTCAGCCGCCGGCGGCGAGGGCAATCACGACAAGCTCCTCGCCGCTGTCGGCGTAGATATAGAGCCCGGTCTTCTGACCCTGGCTCTCACGCACCGCTCGTACGCGTACGAGAACGGCGGTCTGCCCACGAACGAGCGCCTCGAATTTCTCGGGGATTCCGTTCTCGGCGTCACGGTGACCGAAAATCTTTATCTGTCCCACCCGGACAAATCCGAAGGTGATCTGGCGAAGATTCGTGCCAGCGTGGTCAACATGCATGCACTCGCCGAGGTTGCCAGGACTCTGGGTGAAGGTGGACTCGGAGCTCACCTGCTGCTGGGTAAGGGCGAGGAAATGACGGGCGGCCGTGACAAGCCGTCCATCCTCGCCGACGGTATGGAGTCGATTCTCGGCGCCATACACCTGCAGCACGGCATCGATACTGCGAGACGTGTTGTTCTCGATCTGTTCGACGATCTACTCACTCGCGCACCGCTTCTCGGCGCGGGTCTGGATTGGAAGACGAGTCTGCAGGAACTGACCGCAGAACACGGTGCCGGAGTTCCCGTCTACGAGATCACCGCTACCGGACCCGATCACGACAAGGAATTCACGGCCACAGTTCTCATCAGTGGCAAGCCCTTGGGCGTCGGTGTCGGTCGTTCCAAGAAGGAAGCCGAGCAGAAGGCAGCAAGTTCGGCATGGAAGACGATGTCGGAGAATGCCGCTGCTAGCGCAGTCGCTGCTGACAACCCGTCTGATCTCGCCGGCTGAGTTCACTCTTGCCTGAGCTTCCCGAAGTCGAAGTCGTTCGCCGCGGCCTACAGTCTCATGCTGTAGGTGCGGCGATCGAGGCCGTCGAGGTCCTCCATCCCCGCGCGATCAGGCGCCACATTCTCGGTTCCGAGGACTTGATCGGCCAACTCACCGGGCAGACCATCGCTTCGGCAGAGCGTCGCGGCAAGTATCTGTGGCTGGTTCTCGAGCCTGCCGGTGTCGGACTGGTGGTTCATCTCGGGATGAGCGGACAGATGTTGGTCCAACCCCCGACAGTCGACTGGGAAAAGCACCTACGCATTCGGTTGGCCCTCGATTCCGGGGCTGATCTTCGATTCGTCGACCAGCGGACCTTCGGTGGCTGGTCGATTTCACCCCTCGTCGAAGTCGACGGAACGATGCTGCCCGAGTCGGTGGCGCACATCGCTCGCGATCCCATGGATGCTGCGTTCGATCTCGAATCCGTCGTGAAAGTCCTGCGGGGCAAGCACACCGAGATCAAGCGGGCGATTCTCGACCAGACAGTGGTCTCCGGAATCGGAAACATCTACGCCGACGAATCATTGTGGCGTGCAAAGATTCACGGCAACCGAATCGCCGAATCGCTCACCAGGCCCAAACTTCGAGAACTGTTGACCGCGGCGCGCTCGGTGATGGGCGAGGCGCTCGATCAGGGCGGTACGTCCTTCGACGCGCTGTACGTGAACGTCAACGGGGAATCGGGCTACTTCGACCGGTCGCTGTCGGCGTACGGGCAGGAGAATCTTCCGTGCCCGCGATGCGGCGCGCCGATCAAGCGTGAGAAGTTCATGAATCGATCGTCGTTCAGTTGCCCGCGGTGTCAGCCGACCCCGAGGGCACGGCGAATCGCCTAGGTCTCCGCCCCTTCGGTTCGGCGGAGTGGCAAGATTGCGTCATGGCTGAACAGACTCCAGACAACACTGCAACCGCCCCAGCTCACACGGAGCTTTGGGTGGAACGCACAGGAACCCGCCTCTACACCGGCAAGAGTTCGCGCGGCGCAGAGGTTCTCATCGGCTCCGAATCGGTGCCAGGAGTCTTCACGCCCGGCGAACTCCTCAAAATTGCACTGGCTGCATGCACCGGGATGAGCTCAGACTTCCCGATCTCTCGCCGCCTCGGTGACAACTACGACGCGACGGTTCGAGTGTCCGGTGCCGCCGATCGTGAAAACGAGGTCTACCCGCAGCTCGACGAGGTTCTCGAACTCGACCTCAGTGAGTTGGATGCCGAAGCGCAGCAGCGCCTCATCACTCTCGTCGAGCGTTCCGTCGACAAGGTGTGCACGGTCGGGCGCACTCTCAAGGCCGGAACCAAGGTCACGCTGTCGTTCGACACGGAAGCCTGATGTCCCGCGCCGGCAGTGTTGTCGCTGCGATCGCACTGGGTTCCGTTGTGGCGGTGAGTGCTCCGGCACAGGCATCGGTCCCGGCCGACGGCTCGGACGGTGGTTGCGGCAAATGGACGTCGAGCGTCGTGACGACTGGTGCCGGAATGCTCGAGAATCTCGAATTCGACGGCAGCGGATCGATGGCGTTGTCGCAGTCGGCTCTGATCGGGCCGGGTGCACTGCTGAAAGTGGCGCCGGACGGAACACGGACAACTTTGGTCGGTGACGTCACCGGACCTGGCGGGCTGGTCGCGCGTGACGGTTCCGTGTACTTCACCACGGGCAACTCGACTGTCTCGGGTCTGTTCGGAATCGCCGACGGCAGCCTTCGTAAGGTCGACGTCGCAGACGGATCGGTGACAACGATTGCCGACGGTCTGGTGATGCCGAACGGGCTTGTGCCACTGGACGGTAACCGTTTCCTCACAGCTCGCACCCTGACCCGGCCGGGGCTCACGGTCATCGACAGTGACGGAACCAGTTCGATCGTTCGTGAGGATCTCGGCACCGTCGACGGCCTCGCACGCTCCGGTTCGACGATCTACGTAACGACCACTTTCGACATGGTGACCGCCGTCCACGTCCTCGACGCACACGATCTGGGCGGGCCGGTGCGAACGATCACGCTCCCCGGGTTCGGTCCGGCAAACATGGCGGACGATCTGACCGTCGGACCGGACGGCGCGTTGTACGTCGCATTCAATGCCGGCGGCAAAGTTGTTCGCGTCGATCCGGATTCAGGATCTTCGTGTGAGATCGCCTCGGGTCTGCCGTTCACATCCGCGGTGAAGTTCGGTGCCGGCCCGGGCTGGGACCCCAACTCGCTCTACACCACCGGTTTCCTCGGCGACGTCCACCGTCTCGAACGTGTGGCGGGCTGAACGTCATGACTGAGACACCGCCTGTGCGGTTGACGGCGTGGGTTCACGGATATGTTCAGGGCGTCGGGTTCCGGTGGTGGACCAGGGCCCGCGCCCTCGAACTCGGGTTGATCGGATATGCGTCGAATCAGCGTGACGGTCGAGTGCTCGTCGTGGCGGAAGGCGAACGCACGCAGCTCGAGAAATTGTTGGAGTTGCTTCGCTCGGGAACAACACCGGGCACGGTGGATCTCGTGGTCGACAGCTGGGACCCCGCCAGGGGCGACCTGACAGGGTTCGTCGAACGCTGACCGGTTTGGCGGTAAAGTTTCCCCCCATGCACCTCAAGAGTCTGACACTCAAGGGATTCAAATCCTTTGCGTCGGCAACGACTCTTCGGTTCGAGCCGGGGATCACCTGTGTCGTCGGGCCGAACGGCTCGGGTAAATCCAACGTCGTCGATGCGTTGACCTGGGTGATGGGCGAGCAGGGCGCCAAGGCTCTGCGCGGCGGCAAGATGGAAGACGTCATCTTTGCCGGCACCTCCGGCCGCGCGCCGCTGGGCCGCGCCGAGGTGACCTTGACCATCGACAACGCCGACGGCGCGCTCCCGATCGAGTACTCCGAGGTGTCGATCACGCGCCGGATGTTCCGCGACGGCGCGGGGGAGTACGAGATCAACGGCTCGTCCTGCCGTCTGATGGACGTCCAGGAACTGCTCAGCGACTCCGGTATCGGCCGCGAAATGCATGTCATCGTCGGGCAGGGACGGCTCGCCGCGATCCTCGAATCCCGGCCCGAGGATCGACGCGCCTTCATCGAAGAAGCCGCGGGAGTCCTCAAACATCGCCGCCGCAAGGAAAAAGCGGTACGCAAGCTCGATTCCATGCAGGCCAATCTCGCTCGACTCAGTGACCTCACCGCGGAACTGCGTCGGCAACTCAAACCGCTGGGACGCCAGGCCGAGGTTGCTCGGCGAGCACAGACGGTCCAGGCTGACCTGCGTGATGCCAAGATGCGGCTGGCCGCTGACGACCTGGTGACCCGTCGAACCCAACTGAACGACCAGGCGCAGGACGAGAAAGCGGCCCGCGAACAGCACAACGAGGTGGCGTCCGCGCTCGACGAGGCCAACCTCGAACTCGGGCGCCAGGAGCAAGCTCTCGCTCGTCTGACTCCGGGATCGGAAGCGGCAGCGCAGAGTTGGTTCCAGCTCTCCGCGCTTGCCGAACGAGTCAACGCCACCGTGCGCATCGCCCGCGAGCGTGCACGACATCTCGACTCCGAACCCGTCGGCAACCGCGGCCAGGACCCGGACGAGATGGAAGCGCGCGCCGAACGTCTTGCGGCCGAGGAGGCCGAACTCCTCGAAGGCGTCGAAATCGCGCGAGCGGCGTCGGAAGCTGCTCGGGACCAGCTGGCAGCCACCGAAGATGCTGCAGCAGAAGCGGAACGGGCGCACATGGCGGAAGTTCGTGCCGTCGCCGACCGCCGTGAAGGTCTTGCTCGACTCTCCGGTCAGGTCGACACTCTGCGTACCCGCGTCGAATCCGTCGACGCGGAAGTTTCGCGACTGACCGAGGCCATCGACGAGGCTCGTCTGCGTGGTGATGCCGCACAAGCCGAGTTCGACACGGTGCAGGAAAGCATCGGGGACCTCGACGCCGGTGAAGTAGGCCTCGACACCAATCATGAACGCGCCGTCGAAGCTCTCGAGATGATCGACGCACGTGTCGAAGAACTTCGTGAGGAAGAAAAGACGAGCGGGCAACGCATAGCTTCGCTCCGTGCACGCGTCGAGGCACTGTCGATGGGCTTGCAGCGCAAGGACGGTGGCGGCTGGCTGCTCGAACATCGGCGCGACGACGGCATCACCTCGCTGGTCGGATTGATTCACGTCGAACCCGGCTACGAAGCTGCGATCGCTGCCGCGATGGGGCCGGCGGCGGACGCCGTCGTGGCGCAGTCGCTGGACTCTGCTCGCTCCGCTGTTGCAGTGCTGGCCGATCAGGACGGTGGGCGTGCGTCGCTGATCGTGAGCGGTGAACCGGTGATCAAACGCGAGGCCGAGATCGCACCGGGCGGTCGTCCTGCCGTCGACGTCATCGACTGCCCTGACGAGTTGCGTGCGGGGTTGACCGCAATACTCGATGGCGTTGTCCTGGTCGAGACTCTCGAGGACGCGGTTCGAGTTGTTGCTGACCGCAAGGGAATTCGTGCAGTGACGCGTTCCGGCGATCTGCACGGTTCGGGGTGGATGATCGGTGGCTCGGATCGGCAACCCAGCACGCTGGAGGTACAGGCGGCGATCGACGCGTCAGCAGCGGAACTGGCGGCAACGGAGAGCCGATCCGAGGAACTCGACGCGGCGCTGTCCGGCGCTCTGGCCGAACAGGCCGCTCGACGCGAGACCGCGGAGCAGACTTTGGCCGCGCTCAACGAGTCGGACGCCGCCATGTCCGCCATTTACGAGCAGTTGGGCAGATTGGGGCAAGCAGCACGAGTCGCCCACGCAGAATCCGAGCGGTTGACCGCCCAGCGAGTGCGTGCCGAGGAGGGCCGCGGTGAGTCGCTGACAAAGCTGGCGGACCTGGAAGAACGTCTGCGTGTGGCCGAAACCGACGGCAGTGCACCGGGACACGGTGCGGAATCGACCGCTGCCGATCGCGAAATGGCCGCAGCAGCGCTGGCCGAAGTGCGCATAGTCGAAATGGATGCTCGCCTTGCCGTGCGCACCGCCGAAGAACGTGCGGAATCCGTACGCGGAAAGGCTGATTCGCTTCGCCGCGCCGCTGCTGCCGAACGAGAGGCACGAATTCGCGCCGAGCGGGCTCTGCGCGCCAGAGCGCACGCTGCGGAGGTTGCAGCTGCCGTCGCCGAGTCGGGGCAGCGCGTGGCGGCCGAACTCGAGGCCGTCGTCGCTGCAGCTCTTGCTCATCGCGACGAGTTGGCTCGGGCCCGCTCCGAGTGCACGGCCAAGCTGGATCAGGTCCGCGAGATCGTCCGGGCACTGACCGGACAGCTCGCTTCACTCACCGACGCCGTCCATCGCGACGAGGTTGCGAAGGCTCAGGCAGCGCTGCGTATCGAACAACTCGAGGAGTCGATCCTCGATCAGTACGGTATCGGCCTCGATGATCTGATCGCCGAGTACGGACCCGACGTCGAACTGCCGCCGACCACTCTCGAAATCGAGGAGTACGAGCAGGCCAAGGAGCGTGGGGAGCAGGTAACCGCCCCCGCTCCGCTTCCGTACGATCGTGCGACTCAGGAACGGCGCGCCAAGCGGGCGGAGAAAGACCTCGCCACCCTCGGCAAGGTCAATCCGCTGGCGCTCGAGGAATTCGCAGCTCTCGAGGAGCGGTACACCTTCCTCTCCACTCAGCTCGAAGACGTCAAGACCGCACGCAAGGACCTTCTTGCTGTGGTCGCAGACGTGGACGCACGAATTCTGCAGGTGTTCACCGAGGCCTATGCCGACGTCGAGCGGGAGTTCGTGGGCGTGTTCGAGAAATTGTTCCCCGGGGGAGAAGGACGACTGGTTCTCACCGACCCGTCGGACATGCTGACCACAGGCATCGAGGTCGAAGCGCGTCCGCCCGGTAAGAAGGTCAAGCGGTTGTCGTTGCTGTCAGGCGGCGAGAAGTCCTTGACCGCGGTGGCCATGCTGGTCGCGATCTTCCGGGCTCGTCCCTCCCCGTTCTACGTGATGGACGAGGTCGAGGCGGCGTTGGACGACACCAACCTGCGGCGGCTGATCGGACTGTTCGAACAATTGCGGGAGAAGTCGCAGTTGATCGTGATCACTCACCAGAAACCGACGATGGAAATCGCCGACGCGTTGTACGGAGTCAGCATGCGCGGCGACGGCATCACCACCGTGATTTCGCAGCGACTTCGCGGTCAAGACATGGCCTCGACGTAAGCCCTGCTCACTTTCCGGGTCGGAGCCTGAAACAATGGGCCGGTGACTACCCAGGCTTGGATCATCATCGCGGCTGTAGCGGCCGTACTACTCGTCGTTCTCGTTGCCGGATTCCTGCGCTACCGCAAGGGGCAGGTGTCGCTGAAGGCGCCCGAGACGAAGCCGGAGCTCGGCACCCCCGAGAAGGACAAGTCAGGCGGCTACAAGGCCGGCGGCGGGTTCAACTTCAGTCAAGGCTCGACGGCAACGGCGCCACCTCCGGTGGTTCCGACTCCGCCGGTCGCGGAGAAGCCGCCTGTCGTCGAAAAACCGGTCGTCGAAGAACCTGTTGCTGAGAAGCCGGCCGTCGTCGAGGAGCCGGTTGTCGAAGAACCCGCTGTTGTCGAGGAACCGGTTGTCGAAGAGCCGGTAATCGAAAAGCCGGTCGTAGAAGAACCACCAGTAGCAGAACCTGTTGTCGAAGAACCTGTCGTTCCCGAACCTGTTGTCGTTCCCGAACCTGCAGTCGTACCCGAGCCCGTCGTAGTTCCTGAACCCGTCGAGCCTGCACCGCTCGTGTTGGACGAGATCGACCCGACCGAAGGCCGGCTGGACCGACTGCGCGGGCGCCTCTCCCGCTCGCAGTCAGCAGTCGGCAAGAGCTTGCTCGGCCTACTCGGTGGCGGCGATCTCGACGAGGACTCGTGGGAAGAAGTCGAGGACACCCTTCTCATCGCAGACCTCGGCTCCGCGACCACGGAAAAGGTCGTCACGAAGCTTCGTGAGCAGATGGCGGCCCGCAGCGTCCGGACCGAGGCTGCCGCCCGCGCGCTCCTGCGTGAGGTGTTGATCGCCGAGTTGCGTCCCGAACTGGACCGCTCCATCCGCGCGTTGCCGCACGATGATCACCCGGCTGTTCTGCTCGTCGTCGGCGTCAACGGAACCGGCAAGACCACCACCACCGGCAAGCTGGCTCGCGTGCTCGTCGCCGACGGTCGTCGCGTCGTGCTCGGCGCCGCGGATACGTTCCGCGCGGCCGCTGCTGATCAGCTCCAGACGTGGGCCGAGCGTGTCGGCGCTGAAGTTGTTCGTGGCAAGGAGGGTGGCGATCCCGCTGCGATTGCCTTCGACGCGGTCTCACGGGGCATCGCGGACGGCGTCGACGTGGTCCTCATCGACACCGCCGGCCGTTTGCACACCAAGACCGGTCTGATGGACGAGCTCGGCAAGGTCAAGCGGGTCATCGAGAAGAAGGCGTCGGTCGACGACGTTCTGCTGGTTCTCGATGCGACGGTCGGCCAGAACGGACTGGCGCAGGCTCGAGTGTTCGCGGAGGTCGTGGACATCACCGGCGTCGTACTGACCAAGCTGGACGGAACCGCCAAGGGCGGAATCGTCTTCCAGGTTCAGCATGAACTGGGTGTGCCGGTGAAGTTGGTCGGTCTCGGTGAAGGTGCCGACGACCTGGCGCCCTTCGAGCCGGGTGCATTCGTCGACGCCCTCCTGGGCTGACGCCCCCGTGCGCCTTTTTGGTAGCGCGAACTACCGAAAAGGCGCACAGGGTCGGTAGAACCCCCTGGCGAAACCTGTTTGCAACAAAGTTGGGCAATTGGTTCACGTCTGCGAAACGCGACAGCGCCATGGACGAAACACCAGCCCAGCACTCTTCTCCTTAACGACGTGCTGCCCGGCACGTGCGACTAGGAGGTAGTAAGTGAGTACCGACGATTTGTTGGCGAACTCCGGTAACGCCGCATGGATGCTGATGGCTGCATCTCTGGTCTTGCTGATGACACCCGGCCTCGCTTTCTTCTACGGCGGGATGTCTCGGTCCAAGTCCGTCCTGAACATGATGATGATGTCCTTCGGGGCCATGGCCGTCATCGGCGTCATCTACGTTCTGTGGGGATGGTCGATGTCCTACGGCACCGAGAACATCGGGGGCATTTTTGCCAACCCGTTCGAGTTCTTCGGCCTCAAGAACAGCATCACCGATGCTGACGGCAACTTCATCGCCGGCGCGTGGGGCTACCCCAACGTCATCGACATCGCGTTCCAGGTGACATTCGCGATCATCACCACCGCCCTTATCAGTGGTGCCCTGGCCGAGCGGGTCAAGTTCGGCACCTGGCTGCTGTTCTCGGGTATCTGGGTCACCGTCGTCTACTTCCCCCTCGCACACATGGTGTGGGGCGGCGGACTCCTCTCGGGCTCCGAGGACGGCATCGCGGCAAAGCTCTTCGGCACCACGGTCAACGACGACGGAGTCACCGTCGCCAACGTCGCTCCGATCGACTTCGCCGGTGGCACAGTCGTTCACATCAACGCGGGTATGGCCGGTCTGGTCCTCGCTCTCATCGTCGGCAAGCGTCTCGGCTTCGGCAAGACCGCCTTCCGTCCGCACAACCTGCCCTTCGTGATGCTCGGCGCAGCACTTCTCTGGTTCGGTTGGTTCGGCTTCAACGCCGGCTCGGCATTCGCCGCCGACGGTAACGCCGGTCTCGCTTGGGTCAACACGACCACCGCGACGTGTGCCGCAGTCCTGGCCTGGCTCGCCACCGAGCGTATTCGTGACGGTCACGCCACCAGCCTCGGCGCAGCTTCCGGTGCGGTCGCCGGTCTGGTCGCCATCACCCCTGCTGCCGGTGCGCTCAACCCGGTCGGTTCCATCTTCCTCGGCGCCGTAGCCGGCATCCTGTCCGCTCTCGCAGTCGGCCTGAAGTTCCGCTTCGGCTTCGACGACTCGCTCGACGTCGTCGGTGTGCACCTTGTCTCCGGCCTGTGGGGCACGATCGGTATTGGATTCTTCGGCACCGCAACCGGCCTCTTCTACGGCGGCGACTACAAGCAACTGGTGGTTCAGATCGTGATCGCACTCGCAGCACTCGTCTTCACCGGCGTTCTGACGACGATCATCGGCTTCGCACTCAAGCCCCTGGGCTGGCGAATCTCGGCCGAGGACGAGGCACGCGGCATCGATGAGACCGAACACGCAGAGACCGCATACGACCTCGCGTGATCAGCACGTGATTAAAGTGAATTCAGGCACTTCAGAGTTTGGAAAGGGATGAGCACATGAAGCTGATCACAGCAATCGTCAAGCCGTTCACGCTCGAGGACGTCAAGACCGGACTCGAGCAGGCCGGAGTGCTGGGTATGACAGTCAGCGAAGTTCAGGGCTACGGCCGACAGAAGGGCCACACCGAGGTGTACCGAGGCGCGGAGTACTCCGTGGACTTCGTACCCAAGGTCCGGGTCGAGGTCGTCGTCGACGACGCGGCCGTGGACAAGGTGGTCGAGGTGATCGTCGAGGCCGCTCGAACCGGCAAGATCGGTGACGGCAAGGTGTGGGTCTCGCCAGTCGAGTCGGTCATCCGGGTTCGCACCGGGGAACGCGGTGGCGATGCACTCTGACCCGAAAGGGTCCGAGAACTTCGGCCCTGGTTCCGTCGCGAAAGCGACGGGGCCAGGGCCGGTCTCGTCAGGGGGATCCGACGAAGCTGCGGACCTGGCCCGCGCACGCAAGGCCCTACTCACCGGAGGCGTCAAGAACAGGAGGCTCGACGCCCCCTCACTGCGACATGCACTGGTCGATCTGCACGAGTTCTGGTTGACCACCAAGGGGACCGAACTGGGCATCAAACCGGATTGTGGGTTTGCCATCGTCGCCGTGGGTGGTCTTGGCCGACGCGAACTGTTGCCGTATTCCGATCTCGATCTGATTCTGCTGCACGACGACATGGACCCAGCGGTCGTGGCCCAGGTTGCGGACAGCCTGTGGTACCCGCTGTGGGACGCGCACATCAAACTCGACCACAGCGTGCGGACGCTTCCACAGGCGCTTCAGGTTGCGGCCACCGACATGACGGCGGCACTCGGAATGCTCGAAGCACGCCACATTGCCGGCGACGTGGAGCTGAGCAACCTGTTGATCAGTGGTGTCCGTCGACAGTGGCGCATGGACATCCGCAGCCGATTCGACGAATTGATCACCCAGACCCGTACGAGGTGGGAGCGCAGCGGCGAGATAGCCCATCGCGCCGAACCGGACCTCAAGAGCGGCCGTGGCGGGCTGCGCGACGTGCAACTGCTCAACGCCCTGTCCATCGCGCAATTGACCGACGGGATGCCAGGGCTGGGACCCAACTCGCCCGGCGGCGGTCTGGCACTCGCGCACAGGCGGTTGCTCGACGTGCGCACCGAACTTCACCGCGTTGCCGGTCGCGCCCGCGATCAACTGCGAGCGCAGGACGCCGACGAAATCGGTGCGGCGCTGCGGATCGGTGATCGATTCGATCTGGCCCGCCTTCTCAGCGAATCGGCGCGCACCATCAGCTATTCGGTGGACGTCGGTATCCGTACCGCCGGAAACTCCTTGCCCCGGCGTGGTTTGTCGCGGCTGCGTCGCGCGCCGGTGCGGCGACCACTGGACGAGGGCGTCGTCGAGCATGCCGGCGAAGTTGTCCTGGCGCGCGATGCGAGGCCGAAGAAGGATCCCGGTCTGGTGATGCGGGTCGCGGCAGCGGCGGCCACCAACGGCATGCCGATCTCCGCGTCGACGCTCAATCGCCTGGCCGACAATGCCCCGGAACTGCGTGAGCCGTGGCCGAAAAATGCGGTCAACGATCTCTTGGTCGTGCTCGGTTCGGGATCGCGTGCCGTTCCGGTGATCGAGGCGATGGACCGGACCGGGCTCTGGGGTCGCCTCCTGCCGGAGTGGGGGACCATTCGCGATCTTCCGCCGCGCGACGCCGTCCATACGTGGACGGTGGATCGCCACCTGGTCGAAACCGCCGCGTATGCAAGCGGATTCACCACTCGCGTCGCTCGGCCGGACTTGCTCATGCTCGGTGCGTTGATCCACGACATCGGGAAGGGGCGAGGGGGAGACCACAGCGTCGTCGGTGCCGAATTGGCCACTGCGATCGGAAATCGCTTGGGGCTCTGGCCTTCCGACGTCGCGACGTTGACGGCGATGGTGCGCTATCACTTGCTGCTGCCGGAAACCGCGACCCGTCGCGACCTCGACGATCCGGCAACGGTGCAGCGAGTGGTCGACGCACTCGAAGGGGACGGGACGCTTCTCGATCTCCTGCATTCGTTGGCGGAGGCGGATTCGCTGGCCACCGGGCCTGGCGTCTGGGGCGACTGGAAGTCGTCTCTGATCGGTGAGCTCGTGCGTCGTTGCCGTTTGCTGATGGCGGGGGAGGAACTCCCACAACCCGATCCACTCGCTCCCGAGCAGTTGGCCATTGCCGAGGATGGCGGGGTTCACGTCTCGCTCGTTCCGGCCGAGAATCCGCACACCTACGTCGTGACCGTCATCGCGCCCGACGCGCCCGGGTTGCTGTCTCGGGCTGCCGGAGTTCTGGCGCTGCAGTCGTTGCGGGTGCATTCCGCTTCGCTGGGGTCGCATGCGGGTTCGGCGGTCAATTCGTTTGTCGTCACACCGAGGTTCGGCACACCGCCGCAGGCGGTGCTGCTCAGGCAGGAATTGATCCGCGCTTCGGCCGGTGAACTGAATCTGCTCGAACTTCTCGACGCCAAGGACGAGGAGGCACGGGCAGAGCAGTGGGACGACCCGATCCAGACAAACAAGGATTCGGCGGTTCCGGTGCTCTATTCGCAGGCGCCGCCGCGGGTCATCTGGTTCGACGCGCCCGGTGACGGTCACGCGATCCTCGAATTGCGTACCGAAGACCGCGTCGGCCTGCTTTGCCGACTGGCCGCAGCACTCGAACACAGTGGTGCCGACATCCGGTGGGCGAAGGTCGCCACGTTGGGTTCCTCGGTGGTCGACGCGTTCTGCCTCGACTTCGGTGAGGCCGATACCCGCGCGGCGCGAGAGCGCGTCGAGGAGGCGGTGCTGGCGGTGGTTCCGGTGCCACAACCGAAGAAGAAAGAGGATTGACGGACCGGTTTCGGCAGTTACGCCCGCATCGGCTGGGATCGGTGCGGGCGTAGCGGCTAGGCTGGTGCCCGAGAATATCCACGGCTAACTCGCACGACCTTCAGGAGCGCACTCGGTGTTCGAATCCCTTTCCGACAGATTGACCGGATCTCTCAAGGATCTGCGTGGCAAGGGTCGTCTGTCCGGCGCCGACATCGACGCTACGGCCCGCGAGATCCGCCTTGCCCTGCTCGAGGCCGACGTCGCGCTTCCCGTAGTGCGCAGCTTCATCGCCAAGATCAAGGAACGCGCCAAGGGCGCCGAGGTCTCGGGTGCACTGAACCCGGCTCAGCAGGTCGTCAAGATCGTCAACGAAGAGCTGGTCGAGGTTCTCGGCGGCGAAACTCGTCGACTCCAGTTCGCCAAGACTCCGCCGACGGTCATCATGTTGGCCGGTCTGCAGGGTTCCGGTAAGACCACGCTGGCCGGAAAGTTGGCCAAGTGGCTCAAGGACCAGGGGCACACGCCCCTCCTCGTTGCCTGCGACCTTCAGCGTCCCGGCGCCGTCACTCAGCTTCAGATCGTCGGTGAGCGTGCGGGCGCGGCAGTCTTCGCGCCGCACCCCGGTACCTCCATCGGCGGTGGCGAGAACGCCCTCGGCGTTTCCGCAGCCGACCCCGTCGAGGTCGCCCGCGCCGGCGTCGAGGAAGCCCGCAACAAGCACTACGACGTCGTGATCGTCGACACCGCCGGTCGCCTCGGTATCGACTCGGAGCTGATGGCTCAGGCCGCCGGTATCCGTGACGCCGTCAACCCGGACGAGACCATCTTCGTCCTCGACGCCATGATCGGTCAGGACGCGGTCAGTACCGCCGACGCGTTCCGTGAGGGAGTCGGCATCACCGGTGTCGTCCTCACCAAGCTCGACGGCGACGCCCGCGGTGGCGCCGCACTGAGCGTCCGCGAGGTCACCGGCCAGCCGATCCTCTTCGCGTCCACCGGCGAGAAGCTCGAAGACTTCGACGTCTTCCACCCCGATCGCATGGCCAGCCGGATCCTCGGTATGGGCGACGTCCTGAGCCTCATCGAGCAGGCCGAGCAGGTTTTCGACGCCGATCAGGCCGAAGCGACCGCAGCGAAGATCGGTTCCGGTCAGCTCACCCTCGAAGACTTCCTCGATCAGATGATGGCCGTCCGCAAGATGGGCCCGATCGGCAACCTCCTCGGCATGCTGCCGGGTGCCGGCGGCATGAAGGACGCGTTGGCCAACGTCGACGAGAAGCAACTCGATCGCATTCAAGCCATCATCCGCGGTATGACACCGGCCGAGCGCGACGATCCGAAGATCATCAACGCCTCACGCAGACTGCGCATCGCGAACGGTTCGGGCGTCAAGGTTTCCGACGTCAACCAGTTGGTGGATCGCTTCTTCGAAGCCCGCAAGATGATGGCTGCCATGGCCGGCCGTATGGGCATGCCCGGCGCGCGTAAGCAGGTTCGCAGCAAGAAGGGCAAGAAGGGCAAGAAGGGCGGCAAGGGCCCGACGCAGCCCAAGATGCGCGGAGGATTCCCCGGCATGGGCGGATTCCCGGGTATGCCCGGCGGAATGCCGGCCGGTATGCCCGACCTGTCGAACATGCCCAAGGGTCTCGATCAGTTGCCGCCCGGACTGGAAGGCATCGATCTTTCCCAGCTCAAGCTGCCCAAGAAGTAGTCGGTGGCTGCGCTTCATCTGCGGGGCATCGGTCTGCCCGATGCCGAGCCGATCGAATTGTGGATCGTCGACGGGCTGATTTCCTTCGAGCCGGTGTCCGGTGCGGAGACGATCGTCGAATCGGGTTGGATCACACCGGGTCTCGTGGATGCGCATTGTCACGTCGGTATCCGCTACGGCGGTGGCGGGGGCGAAACCGTCGACGGCTTGCTGGAGCAGGCGAAGACCGAACGTGACGCGGGCGTGCTGTTGCTCCGCGACGCCGGATCACCGGTCGACACCAGGTTCATCGACGAGCGCCTCGATTTGCCGCGAATCATTCGCGCAGGTCAGCACATCGCGGCACCCAAGCGGTACATCCCGGGCTTGCCGGTCGACCTGGACGACGAATCTCAGTTGCCGGCCGAGGTAGTGCGTCAGGCACGCGCTGGTGACGGCTGGGTCAAGCTCGTCGGCGACTGGATCGATCGTTCCGTCGGCGATCTGGCTCCCTTGTGGAGCGACGAGATCCTGGTCGAGGCCATCGCTGCCGCCCACGCCGAAGGCGCAAAGGTCACCGCTCACGTTTTTGCCGAAGACGCTTTGCCCGGCCTGATCAACGCCGGTATCGACTGCATCGAGCACGGCACCGGATTGACGGACGCGACCATCGAGTCGATGGTCGAGCACGGCACGGCCCTGGTTCCGACGCTGATCAACATCGCTACTTTCCCCGAGATCGCGGACTCCGCCACGCGGTATCCGATCTACGCGGCGCACATGCGCGATTTGCACGCTCGTCGGCACCAGACAATCGGTGCCGCGCACGAGGCCGGGATTCCGATCTATGCCGGAACGGATGCCGGCGGTTCGATCAGGCACGGGCGGATCGCCGACGAGATCGCCGAACTCGAAGTTGCCGGATTGACAGCTCACCAGGCGTTGGGCGCAGCCAGCTGGGATGCGCGGAGTTGGTTGGGTGCCCAGGGCATCGAAGAGGGAGCGCCCGCCGACCTGGTGGTTTATTCCGAAGATCCGCGCGGAAACCCCGATGTGCTCGCGAAGCCGGCGCGTGTGATCCTCCGCGGCACCCCCGTGAGTGGTTAGGGAGTCCCTGCACTCTCGAAGCGCGCACAGGGTGGTTTCCGAACGAGCCCACCCATCTGGCACAATGGACCATTGTTCGTCGCAACCGGTTACGTACCGCTGCGACGGTCACAGGATAGAGGCAAAACCGGGCTCACAAATCGTGTGGGTCGCTGAATTGCACGTGACATGCGCAGCACTGTTGTGCGCGCTGAAGGAGAACTGCAGCTGTGGCTGTCAAAATCAAGCTCACCCGCCTCGGCAAGATCCGCAACGCTCAGTACCGCGTTGTCATCGCCGACTCGCGCACCCGTCGTGACGGCCGTGCGATCGAGACCATCGGCAAGTACCACCCCAAGGAAGAGCCCTCGCTGATCGACATCGATTCCGAGCGCGCTCAGTACTGGCTGTCCGTGGGCGCACAGCCCACCGAGCCCGTCGAGGCACTCCTCAAGATCACCGGTGACTGGCAGAAGTTCAAGGGCCTGCCGGGCACCGAAGGCACCCTGCGCGTCAAGGAAGCCAAGCCCACCAAGCTCGAGCTCTTCCAGGCTGCACTCGCGCAGGCCGAGAACGAGCCGGTTGCAGAAGCAATCACCCCCAAGAAGAAGAAGGCTGCAAAGGCTGACGAGGCCAAGGCAGAAGACACCGCGGCTGACGCCGAGGCTCCCGCTGCAGACGCCGAGGCTGCTGACAAGTGAGTGCCGTCGTCGCTGATGCGGTAGAGCATCTCGTGCGTGGCATCGTCGCCAATCCCGACGATGTGCGTGTCGAGCTGATCACCGGACGTCGGGGACGGACCGTCGAGGTGCACGTGCACCCCGACGATCTCGGCAAGGTCATCGGTCGGGGTGGTCGCACGGCGACCGCTCTGCGGACCTTGGTCTCCGGCATCGGTGGCCGCGGTATCCGTGTTGATGTCGTCGACACCGATCAGTAGACGGCAGTAAACAGGTGGAACTCGTAGTCGGTCGTGTCGCGAAGTCGCATGGCATCAAAGGTGAATTGGTAGTCGAGGTTCGTACAGACGAGCCCGAAGATCGTTTTGCCGTAGGTTCTGTGCTGCGTGGGCGCAAGCCGCGCGAGTCCACACTGAAGTCGTACACAGTGGAAGCCGCCCGGGATCATTCCGGGCGGCTTCTGCTGCGCCTCGAAGGCGTCAGTGACCGTGGCGACGCAGATGCGTTGCGCGGCACACTGTTTGTCATCGACAGTTCCGAACTCGAGCCTTCGGATGATCCGGACGAGTTCTACGACCACGAACTCGAAGGACTGAAGGTCGTCCTCACGGACGGTACCGAGGTTGGTTCGGTCATCGAGGTATTGCATTCCGCCGCAGGCGAATTGCTTTCGATTCGCCGTACCGGTGAGGCGTCCGGTGAATTGCTGATCCCGTTTGTCGCCGCCATCGTCACCTCGGTGTCGATTGCCGACGGCGTCGTGGTGATCGAGCCTCCCGAGGGACTGCTCGACCCGGATTTCGGCGACAAGTCGAACAGCGACAATTCGAACCCAGACAACGACTGATCGTTTGTCATGCGTCTCGACGTCGTCACCATCTTTCCCGAGTATCTCGAACCGCTTCGTGCTGCCTTGCTGGGCAAGGCAATCGAACGTGGCTTGATCTCGGTCGACGTCCACGATCTTCGGTCGTGGACCCATGACGTACACAAAGCCGTCGACGATTCCCCGTACGGCGGCGGACCCGGCATGGTCATGAAACCCACCGTCTGGGGTCCGGCACTGGACGACGTGATCGGTCGCTCCGATTCTTCCGGCCCGGATGATGCCGAGACGATCCTGGTGGTGCCGACTCCCGCCGGCGTCCCGTTCACTCAGGCGACCGCACATCGCTGGGCCACCGCCAAGCACCTTGTCTTCGCCTGCGGCCGATACGAAGGTATCGACCAACGCGTCTTCGACGACGCCGCCAAGCGGGTTCGCGTCGAAGAAGTCAGTATCGGCGATTACGTTCTGATCGGCGGCGAAGCAGCCGTGCTGGTGATGGTCGAGGCTGTTGTGCGACTGATGCCCGGCGTTCTCGGCAATCAGCTGTCGCACCAAGAGGATTCGTTCTCCGACGGGCTCCTCGAAGGGCCCAGTTACACTCGCCCCGCCGTGTGGCGTGATCTCGAGGTTCCGCCTGTTCTGCTTTCCGGAGATCACGCGAAGATCAAAGCCTGGCGCCATGAGCAGTCGCTGCAGCGCACGGCCGAGCGTCGACCGGATCTACTTCCTTAGGTATTTCTCTTCAACCAGGTGATGCTTGCGCCGTCGTCGAGCGATTCGGTTGCAGTCGGTGTGAACAGTGTCGGCTCGAAGTTACCTCTGATCAGCGGTATGCCCGCGCCGGCGACAACCGGATACCTTTTGACGATCAACTCGTCGATCTCCGGTAGTAGTTCGCCGGCGAGAGTTCCGCCGCCGCACAGCCAGATATCTTGTCCTTCTTCCTCTTTGAGGGATCTGACGACCGCACGTGGATCGGTGCGAACGATGGTGACCGCGGGATCCTCGGCGTCAGGGAGGGTGCTGGAGACGACGAACTGGCGCAGGTGCGCAAAAGGGCTGTTCACGCCGAGGCTCAGCCCGGGCTCGTAAGAGCCGCGGCCCATGACGACCGTGTCGAAGGTTCTGTTGGGTGCGTCCTCGATTCCGAGAGCGGGCCGCACATGCGTTGGCACGGTCTCGGGATATCGATCGCATATCCAGGCCGTGATCTGTTCGGAAACCGGGAAGAAATCGAATTCGCCGTCTGGTCCCGCGATGTAGCCGTCGAGGGAAGCTCCCACGTAGTACACAAGCTTTCGCATCAAACGCTCCGTTCGTAGTACTATGTTCGTAGTGGTTTAACTTAGGGTCGTGTCAGGAGTGATGTCAAGTGCGAAAGAACCCGGAACGACGGCTTGCCCTGATCGACGCGGCAATCGAGGTGTTGGCCCGAGAGGGTGCTCGAGGCTTGACTTTTCGAGCCGTCGACACCCAGGCAGCCGTGCCGAACGGGACAGCGTCGAACTACTTCTCCAATCGCGACGACCTACTCACGCAGGCCGGTGGCCGGATCTACGAGCGACTGATTCCGGACGACCTCGAGGGATTGATCGATCCCGTCAACGGCACCGATCGTGAGCGACTGGTGACGCTGATGCTCGACGTGGTCGAGCGGGTCACCTCGTTTGGAACGGGTTTCCTCGCGCTCATGGAGTTGCGGCTGGAGGCGATACGTCGTCCGGACCTGCGAGCGGTCCTGACCGTCCGCATCCGAGAAGACTTCGATCTGAACGTAGCCAATCATCTGGCGTCGGGCGTGCCGGGTGATGCGATGACCGTTCGCCTGCTCTATTTGTCGTTGAACTGGCTCGTACTGGATCGACTGACATTGCCGAACCTGTTCGGGGAGGAAGATATTCGTACGATCGTCGAGGCCGCGGTGGATCGAGCGCTACCCCGCGAATCGTAGAAGGGTCAGTGCCGCTCGGCAGGTTTGCGGCGGAACGAGAAGTATCGATGACCGAAGAAACTCACACCGGCAACGATCAACATGACAACCGCCTGGGCGGGAAGCGGCGGGGCATGCAGAATCGACACCGCGATTGTTCCGAGTATCAGATTCAGCACGAGGCCACCGGAATTGACGACGATGAACGCGCCCAGGTCGCGTGCCACATGTCCGCGGACGCGGAAAACCAACGTCCGATGCAGAACGAAAGCGATGAGCACGCTGATGGAGTACGCACCGATCACAGCCACTTGATACAGATCCTTGTTGTCGAGGATCAGTGACCAGATCACGAAGAGCCCGTATCCGATCGCCGTATTGGCCACTCCGACAATGGCAAACGCGATGGGTTGATGCTTGACCACCCGCAGCAGCGGGCCGGGGTTCTCGGGTGATGCGATGTCTTCGGTCATGAAGACTCGGTTTTCACGATGTTGATCCGGTCCTTGCGTCGTGTCCGCAGATACATCCACTCGAGCACACCGAGGCCGAGGATTCCGGCGACCATCGAAGCGCCGCCGACCTTCCATCCCGGGGGTCGCCACGTGAGGACAAGTTCAGCGTCCTTCGTCCCGGCTGGGATGTCCACGGTGACAAAGGACTTCGCGACGACGTCGATCGGGACAGGCTGACCGTCGAGGCTAGCTCGATACCCGGGCCAGCCGAGCCGTGCGAACACAACCTTGCCGCCGGTCTCCGAACTGACACGAAGGGTGCTCGACATGTTCGATTCCGCGGTCGAAACAGCTTCGACGCCACGGGTATCGGCGATGCGGCCGTTTCGTGTCGAGACGGGGCCGTCGACGCGTTCGAGCACGGAGATGTAGTTCTCGTGACCGGGGTAGTCCACCCATGTCCACCCGTCGGGGGCCGGGCTCTTACGTGCATCGGGGTAGAGGGCGTTCTGCAGTACGACGCGGTCCACCTTCATCAGGTCGACGATGGTGCGGCCGGTGGTGGGTTCGACGGTGAATGCCCGTCGGAAGGCGTCGGGGCAGACGCTCATGTCCCAGCGCATGCAGAGCAGATCGCCGAAGTAGAAGTGCCCGTTGGGGGTGTAGCCGCTGGTGTAGGTCAGTTCGAGGTCTTTGGGGTAGTTGCCGAAAGCCAGGGAACCGTACGCTCCGTCGAGGGTTTTGTCCCCGGGTGCGATGAGTGCACGGTCGCCCAGTTGCAGTGTCGTGCCTTCGAAGTCGGGGAAGGCCTCTTTCATCTCCGAGTGGGATTCGGGCAGGTCCCAGCTCATCGGGGTTGGTTGCGCGGCCCGAACCTGGGCGTAGGCGATGGGGGAGACCGCGGCGATTGCCAACAGGCATGCGAGCGCGGTGCCCTTGGTACGGCCCAGCCACACCATCGCAGCGCCGAGTGCGGCAACGACCAGGGCTGAGATCACATGCCATTTCGCGAGCCCGGGAGCTGCCGAGGCGGACCTGATCAAAAGCAGGCCCACGAGGATTCCCGCTGCAACGCAGCGTCCGCGCAACTTGTCGGTCGTGGCGTAACGCCCGAGCAGGATGCACACCAGAAGCAGGAGTCCGATGGCCACCATCGGAAGCACGCGCGCGGGCCACCGCAGTGGGCCGATCGTGCTCGGCCCGGCAGTCCACATGAGGACGGCGACCGTGAAGATCCCGACGGCGGTCAATTCACGTGCCGCGGCGCGTGCCTTGCCCCAGTCGATGAATGCCAGAGCCGGAATGAGGAACCACGCGACGTAGACCATGGGCATGGTCTGGATGTATCCCCACCACGAGGAGAACGCGGGCATCGTGCTCGGCAGGCTCGCGTTCAGCGATTCCGACCAGGGAACGGCGAGGAAAGCGTCGTTCTTGACTTCGGATGCACCGCGCCAGGTGACGTCGGCGGTGAGCAGGCTCGGTAGATACGTCGCGAGACCGGCGAGGGCGGCACACGCGGACACCGCCAATAGCCGCAGCGACGGTAGCCAACGCCGCTGATAGACAACTTCGCCGATCGCGACTGCGACGATCATCAAGCCGGATTCGACTGCGGGGAAAACATATTGGACCGACATCGCGAGATACAAGAACACGAAGGTCGGGATCGGACCGCTCTTGCCTCTGGCGTAGCGGATTGCCGAGGCCCACGCCTGCACCATCCAGGCAGTGCCGGTGAAGGCTGTCATCCAACTGGCCGAGTCGAAGAAGAGGAGGAAACCGGTGAACGGAATCGAGACTCCGGCGACCGCAGCCCACGTGGGCTGCGAGCCGTACTCCAGGCAGATCCGATAGACGCCCAGCGCAAGGATGATCGCGAAGATCAATTTCACGATCGTCGCGTAAAGCGCCAGGTTGTCGAAGGACGGTGCGATCAGGTCGATCAGAAGTTGTGGCGGATTGAGAAGGCCCGCTTCCTCGATCGCGTAGTTGCCCGCCATCCAGTTCTCGGGGACGAGTACCGGTAGGTGTCCTTCTCGCAGGCTACGGCCGAGCATGACCCACAGCGGCGCGTACTGGGACTCGGTGTCGTCGGTGTAGAAGTGACGAGCGTTCGCGAGCACCACGGCCAGGTAGCCGGCGATGACACCGACCGCCGTGACGGCGCCCCACTTGTACACGTCTGCCCGGGCGAGAGTGCGAGTTTCCACCACGAGTTCCAGACCTTAACAGGGCAGGTGGGGCGCGCGGAGACGCGAGCGCATCACGCGCCGTCGGCATCCGAAGTCCGGACATCTCTGCGTGTTAAAGTTCGCGACGGTGTGGGCCCGATCGTGCCTGTCTCTCGGCGCCAGTCGAGCCCCCTGAAGGGAGTGGAAGCGAGTGCACTCGATTTCCGTCGTAGTGCCCGTTTATCAGGGCGAAAAGACGATCACGGCGCTCGTCGAGGAGTTGGACGGCCTGTGCGCACCGAGTTCGACGCCCGGTGGAGCGCAGTTCACCGTCGACGAGATCGTGCTGGTTCACGACAACGGTCCGGACCGTTCCGACGTCGTGTTACTCGAATTGGAGCGCCGTTTCGATCAGGTGCGTGTCGTGTGGCTCAGTCGCAACTACGGCCAGGACGCTGCGACTATCGCCGGTATGGCCGTTGCACGTGGCCAGTGGATCGTGACGATGGACGAAGACGGCCAGCACGACCCGGTGCACATCGGGGCTTTCCTCGACACCGCGCTGACGGAGCGATCCGATCTCGTGTATTCCAAACCCACGAACACCCGCCCGCATGGATTCTTGCGGAACCTGACCTCGCGCGGTGCAAAGATCGTCTTGGCGACGGTATTCGCGTTCCCTGATTCGACGAGATTCGAAAGTTACCGCCTGATCCGAGGTGACATCGGCCGACAGTTGGCCGGCGTCGCCGCCAACGGCGTGTATCTGGACGTCGCGCTGACGTGGGTCGTCGGCAATACCGCCACGGCGCCGGTGACACTTCGAGCGGAAGGCCGCGAGGAATCGGGGTACAACTATCGCCGTTTGTTCTCGTTGTTCTGGAAGATGGTGTTGTGTAGCGGAACCCGCGGTCTGCGGCTGGTGAGTCTGCTCGGGGTCACCCTGGCGTCGGCCGGTGTGATCATGGCTGCGGTGATCTTCGTCCAAGCCATGACCGGTGACAACAACGACCCGGAAGGATGGGCGTCGATCATCATGGCGCTGCTGGTCTGTTCGGGTGCGATCCTGTTCTCGCTCGGTCTCATCGCCGAATACCTTGGCGTGGCACTGCACGTCCTTGTCGGAAAGCCTCTGTATCTGACTGTCGATTCACCGCGGCCCGGAACCTCGATCGATCGGCGCAGTCGTGAGCACTGATCGCATCATCTTCTCCCGCCCCTATCGGGCATCGAACGAATTGTCGAATCTGGCAACGGTTCTGGAGTCCGATCACATTCACGGTGACGGACGTTTCACCAAGTCCGCGACTGCAGCGCTCAAGGCGATCACCGGATCCACGCATGCTCTGCTGACGACCTCGTGCACGCACGCACTCGAATTGGGTGCGCTGCTACTCGAATTGGGCCCAGGTGACGAGGTGATCGTCCCGAGCTTCGCGTTCAGTTCGGCGGCAACCGCCGTCGCGTTGCGCGGTGCCACTGTTGTTTTCGTCGACATCGATCCGAGTACCGGCAATATCGATCCCGACTGCGTCGCAGCGGCAATCACGGAACGAACAAAAGCAGTACTGGTCATGCATTACGGCGGAGTCGCCGCCGACATGGAACCTCTCCTCGACCTCGCGGAACTCCACGGTGTCGCGTTGATCGAAGACAACGCTCACGGGCTCGGCGGAAAGTGGCGCGGGCGGGCGCTCGGCACCATCGGAACTATCGGTACGCAGAGTTTTCACGACACCAAGAACGTTCACTGCGGTGAGGGTGGCGCGCTGTTGCTCTCCGACGATCAGTTGATGACCCGCGCCGAAATCATCCGTGAGAAGGGGACCGACCGTGCGCGTTTCCTGCGCGGTCAGGTCGACAAGTATTCGTGGCAGGACATCGGGTCGAGTTATCTGCCCAGTGAACTCAATGCCGCTGTCCTCGACGCACAACTCTCGGAGTTCGACGCGATTCAGGCGGCCAGGCATCGCGTCTGGGATGCCTACAGCGTGAGTCTGGGCGAGTGGGCGTCCGAGAACGGTGTCGTTCCCATGGCGGTTCCCGAAGATCGCGAGCACACCGCGCACCTGTTCTATCTCAAGATGCCTACCGAAGAGAGCCGCGATGGCTTGATTCGGCATCTTGCCGCCGACGGAATCGTGGCGCCGTTCCACTACATTCCGCTCGATACGAGTGCGGCCGGTGTGCGCTACGGACGAACACCGGAGCCGTGTGTGCGTAGCGCCGAGTTCTCCGCGTCGATCCTTCGTCTGCCGCTGTGGCCCATGCTCACGTCCGAACAACAGGAACGGGTCATCGGTTCCGTCCTCGAGTACAAGCAGGCTTGAGGACGAACACGACCGCGTGGATCGAATCAGGGCCCGGAAGCTTCGGGCATCACCGAATCCGCGGTCGTGGATGCCGCCGCCCAGTCGTCGATGCTTCCGCTCGGGAAGAGAATCTGTGTGACGCCGGTGACCGTGTCACGTGCGTGCAGTGCGCTTTCGTCGTCGACGGCGTCGGTGAACGAGGTGTCGGGATAGAAGCTGTCCTCGTCCGTGTACTGGACGTCTTCTCGTGAACCGATCGCGATGATGTATCGGTTGTCGTCACCGACGATGCCGGTGGACAGATGGATCCACTTGTCCTCGACACAGCACATCCAGCCTTGCTTGACTCCGATGACCGACTCGCCGAACAAGGCCTCGGGCAATCCGAACCTCTGGTCGTAGCCGTCGGTTCCTTCGGGAGTGGATTGCCTCAGGTACTCGACGAATTGCTCTACCCGCTCAGGTCCGAGTTGGTCGGAGTCGTCGAGGACGCCGTTGTAGAAAGTGACCAGGTCGTGCGTCGTGGTCTCGGTGTTCCACCACATTCCGTCCCACGGCGGCGTCGTCGCGGTCAGTGCGTAACGCTCGGCAACCCGGGTGATCACCTCCTGACCGCCGACCTCGTCCCACAGCAGGTTGGCTGCGGTGTCGTCGGAGGATTCGAGCATTGCCGCCATGAGGGTGCGATCGTCGTCCGTGATGGGCCGCTCGCCGCGAGCGTCCTGATGGAGGAGATCCTCGGCGATGAAAAGTTTTGCCACCGAGGCAGTTTCGATTTGCTGGTCGCCGGCAACATCGAGGTACTTGTCCGAGGATCGATCGAGGACGGCGATGGAGACGTCCGCACCACGCCCGAGCGCCGCCACCTGAGCTTGCGCCAGTCGGCCGTCGAGAGTCTCCGCGACCGGAACATTGGTGTCGGGGAAGGCGGGGGTCTGCATCGAATCATCCGGGTTCTGTCCGCCGCTGCACGAAGCCGCAAAAGTAACTGCGGCCGCCATTGCGGCAATCCGGACGTACCGCGTACTCATCTGTTTCCCCCGGTAGCCCTGACACGGCACTGTTGCCGATCTTCTTGTCTCAGGATAGCGGTAGGGTCGGATCTCGTGATTCTCAAGACCGTGAACCAGCGCATTGCCGAGGAACTCGACGTCCGCGAAGGCCAGGTTGCAGCAGCAGTCGACCTTCTCGACGGCGGAGCCACGGTGCCCTTCATCGCCCGGTACCGCAAGGAAGTCACCGGCACGCTCGACGACGCCCAGTTGCGACTCCTGGACGAGCGGCTGCGGTATCTCCGCGAGCTCGACGACCGTCGTGACGCCGTGCTCACGGAGATCGACTCTCAGGGCAAACTCGACGATCAACTGCGCGGTCAGATCATGCTGGCCGAGACAAAAGCGCGGCTGGAGGACATCTACCTCCCCTTCAAGCCGAAGCGGCGCACCAAGGCGCAGATCGCCCGCGAGGCCGGCCACGAGCCCGTCGCGGACGCTCTCATCGGAGATCCCACCACCGATCCCGCGCAGTATTCGGACGAGCAACTCGACGGTGCCCGGTCGATCCTCGTGGAGCGCTTCGCCGAGGACGCCGATCTGGTCGGTGAATTGCGCGAGCTTATGTGGAGTCGCGGCCAGGTCGTCTCCTCGGTCCGCAAGGGCAAGGAAACCGATGGCTCGAAGTTTGCTGACTACTTCGAGTTCTCGGAACCGTTCTCCAAATTGCCCTCGCACCGCATCCTCGCCGTCCTGCGCGGAGAGAAGGAAGAAGTGCTGTCGCTCAACATGGCGGCCGACACCGAAGAACTCGCGCCGGGGGAGCGCACGGTCTACGAAGGCCGCATCGCGTCGCGGTTCGAGATCGCCGACCGTGGTCGGGCCGCCGACGGGTGGCTTCTCGACACCGTCAAGTGGGCGTGGAAGACGAAGTTCGCCGTCACGCTCGGTATCGACACTCGAATGCGTCTGCGGCAGTCGGCCGAAAAGGACGCCGTCGACGTCTTCGCCACCAACCTCAAGGATCTACTCCTCGCGGCTCCCGCCGGCGCCCGACCCACCATGGGACTCGACCCCGGATTCCGTACCGGAACTAAGGTTGCCATCGTCGACGGAACCGGCAAAGTTGTTGCATACGAGACGATTTACCCGCACCAGCCGCAGAACAAGTGGGATGCGGCTCTTGCGACGCTTGCCGGGCTGGTCGCCAAGCACGGCGTCGAACTGATCGCCATCGGCAACGGCACGGCCTCACGCGAGACCGACACGCTCGCTACCGAACTGATCAAGAAGACCGGCGCGCCCAACCTGACCAAGATCGTCGTCTCCGAGGCAGGCGCATCGGTGTACTCGGCTTCGGCCTACGCGTCGCAGGAACTTCCCGACCTCGACGTCTCGATTCGCGGTGCGGTGTCCATTGCGCGTCGCCTGCAGGATCCGTTGGCGGAGTTGGTCAAGATCGATCCCAAGTCCATCGGTGTCGGTCAGTACCAGCACGACATCACCGAATCGCTGCTCTCACGTTCCCTCGACGCCGTCGTCGAGGATGCCGTCAACTCGGTCGGCGTCGATGTCAACACCGCGTCCGTGCCGCTGCTCGCTCGGGTGTCCGGAATCGCAGGTTCCCTAGCGGAGAGCATCGTCGCCCATCGGGACCAGAACGGTCCGTTCAAGTCCCGCAAGGGACTCAAGGACGTCTCCCGACTGGGACCCAAGGCTTTCGAGCAGTGCGCAGGCTTCTTGCGGATCACCGACGGCGACGACCCGCTCGACGCGTCGAGCGTCCACCCGGAGGCATATCCGGTGGTTCGCAAGATCGTTGCCAGTGCCGGCGGGGACGTGCGCACCGTGATCGGAAACTCGCAGGCACTTCGATCGGTCACGGCGTCCGACTACGTCGACGAGCGATTCGGTCTACCGACCGTCACCGACATCATCTCCGAGTTGGAGAAGCCGGGACGAGATCCACGACCCGAATTCAAGACCGCGACCTTTGCCGCAGGCATCGAGAAAGTCGCGCATCTCAAGCCCGGTATGACTCTCGAAGGTGTGGTCACCAACGTCGCAGCCTTCGGTGCCTTCGTCGACATCGGAGTTCATCAGGACGGTCTGGTTCACGTCTCGGCGATGTCACACAACTTCGTCAAGGACCCACGCGAGGTCGTCAAGTCAGGTGACGTCGTCAAGGTGAAGGTTCTCGAAGTGGACGAGGCACGCCAACGCATCGGGCTGACGCTTCGTCTCGACGACGAGGTGGGCGCACCCCGCAAGTCCGAAGGCCCGCGAGGTGGGCAACCACAGCGTCAGGGCCAGCCACAGGGTCAGCGTCAGGGGCAGCAACGAGGTAGTGGCGGACGTCAGGGTGGACGCGAGTCGCGTCCGGACAACCGCGCGCCCGCTGCCGGGTCGATGGCTGAGGCTCTGCGCAAGGCGGGCTTCGGCAAGTAAATCCGTCCGCCGGGTTTTCGAAGTCCGTATCGTCACAATCGAGTCGGTTGGCGGTATGAATCCGATCAGGGCCGGATCATGAATTCGGTGAAGGGAGGACAGTGATGCGGGAGTGGCTCGAGCGCGAGATCATCGCCCATGGCCGATTGCCGTTGCTGTTCTTCCTGCTCGGGTTCCTCTCTGCGTTCCTCTTCATCCGTCTCAGCGTCCGGATGATCCGCGCGCAGGTGAAATGGTGGCCGGGCAACATCGCGCCCGGAGGTCAGCACGTGCATCACGTCGTGTTCGGTGTGATCGCCATGATGATCTCCGGTGGTGCGCTGATCGCGGTCTACGTCGATGGTTCGCAGACCACCGGTGCCGTCCTGGCGGCGATCTTCGGTATGGGTGCGGCATTGGTGCTCGACGAGTTCGCACTGATCTTCTATCTGAAGGATGTGTACTGGTCCGAGCAAGGTCGGACCTCGGTGGATGCGGTTTTCGTCGCAATCGCCGTGACCGGTCTGGTGCTGTTGGGTTTCCGCCCGCTCGAATTGCTCGACGTCGCCGGATTCCGTGAAGAACGGGATCCGTGGATCAAATTGGTCTTCGTTTTTGTCGCGTTGATCAACTTCGCCTTGGCGGCAATCGTGATTCTCAAAGGGAAGATATGGACGGGGCTCGTCGGCCTGTTCGTCTTTCCGCTGCTGGTAATCGGAGCGGTTCGCTTGAGCCGGCCGGGTGCACCGTGGGCTCGCTGGCGGTACACGCGTAAGCCGAAACGGATGAACCGCGCGCTCGAGCGTGAGCGGAAGTGGCGGCGACCGGTCATCAGGGCCAAGATCTACGTCCAGGATCTGATTGCCGGATCGCCGAGCGTCGAGCATGCGATGACGGCGGCCGAGCAGGAATTGGACCACACCATTCACGCGGCTCCGCCGCCACCGATTTCCCCGCTGGTATCCGCGTCTGGCACAATGGACGGGTTGCCTGGACCAGGCAGCAGCACTTGATCTGGGCACGAACCAGACGAGCGCCGTTTCGGGAGACCGAAACGCGTGCCGCTCGGTTCCTCTGCTCCTGCGAAATACAAGGATGACATATGAACACCCTGGACTTCCTGGACAAAAAGTCGCTCCGCGACGACATCCCCGAGTTCCGTCCCGGCGACACGCTCAACGTGAACGTCAAGGTTATCGAAGGCTCCAAGGAGCGCGTGCAGGTCTTCAAGGGCGTCGTTATTCGTCGCCAGGGCGGCGGCGTTCGCGAGACCTTCACCGTCCGTAAGGTCTCCTTCGGCGTCGGCGTCGAGCGCACCTTCCCGGTTCACAGCCCCACGCTGGCCTCCATCGAGGTTCTGACCCGCGGTGACGTCCGTCGCGCCAAGCTGTACTACCTCCGTGAGCTTCGTGGCAAGAAGGCGAAGATCAAGGAAAAGCGCTGATCTTTCCGATGAGCCCGGCACCGCGTACGCGCGGTGTCGGGCTAATCTGGTTTCTGTGGCAGATTCTTCGAAGGAGCAGGCATTGTCGTCCGGACCCGAGAATCACGAGGGATCAAGCGGTTCCGCGGAACCGACCTCACATCGGCCGCAGAAGAAACAGCGATCGTTCCTGCGAGAACTCCCTGTTCTGATCGGCGTAGCGCTGGTACTCAGCATCGTCCTTCAGGCATTTGTCTTCAGAGTTTTTCTCATCCCATCCGAGTCGATGGAACCGACACTGCACGGCTGTGCAGGATGTACCGGTGACCGCATCGTGGTGGAGAAGATCGGATACCGCTTCGGCGATCCGGAACCCGGCGACGTCGTCGTCTTCAAGGGACCCGATTCGTGGAACACGAAATATGTGTCCAATCGGTCCGACAACGTTGTCGTTCGCGGCATTCAAGAGGTCGGTTCGTGGGTCGGCCTCGTTCCGCCGGACGAGAACGACTTGGTCAAGCGAGTGATCGCTACCGGCGGCCAGACCGTCGAATGCTGTGACGATCAGGGCCGAGTCCTGGTCGACGGCAAGCCGCTCGACGAGCCGTACATCAAGATGGATTTCCCGTTCACTCCGGGAACACAAACGTGTGACACCGAATTGAAGTCGGGCCGCTGCTTCGGACCGATCACCGTTCCCGAGGGCCACGTGTGGGTCATGGGTGACAACCGCAGCAATTCCGCCGACTCGCGCTACCACGTGGACGACGAGTTCCAGGGAACAGTCCCGATCGACAACATCATCGGTCAAGCTCGATTCATCGTCCTTCCCCCGTCGCGAATGGGCGGCATCGATGCGCCTGATATTCAGGGCAATTGAGTTGTCGTACCGCACACATGGATTCGCGTAGTTCCGAGTAGGCAGAGACAGTGAGTAGTTGGCCCCCTCGCGTCGTCATTCGCAGATCGGCAGGTCTGCGGACGATGGAGTCTGCGTTGGCGCGAACCGGACTCGGTCCGGTCGCCGGCGTCGACGAAGCCGGGCGCGGAGCGTGCGCTGGTCCACTCGTCATTGCAGCGTGTGTCCTGGCGCCGAAACCGCAAGCGGCACTGGCGCGGCTCGACGATTCGAAGAAGCTGACCGAACGTGCGCGCGAGGAGCTTTTCCCGGCGATCAAGCGCTTGGCGTTGGCGTGGAGTGTCGTTTCGGTACCCGCTGCGGAAGTCGATCAGATCGGTATCCACGTTGCCAACATCGAGGGGATGCGACGAGCAGTTGCGGGCCTCGACCTCGAACCGGGCTATGTCCTCACCGACGGGTTCCGGGTTCCGGGTTTGACGGCTCCGTCGCTGCCGGTCATCGGCGGTGACGGCGCCGCTGCATGTATCGCCGCGGCGAGCGTTCTCGCGAAGGTGACCCGAGATCGTGTGATGACCGAGATGGACGACACTCATCCCGGATACGGCTTCGCGATTCACAAGGGATACAGCACGCCACTGCACATGGACGCTCTCGACGAGCTGGGGCCGTGCCCCGAGCATCGCATGACGTACGCAAACGTGGTGGCTGCGGGAGTCCGGTTGGAACAACGCGCGGGCCGTACGGGATGATGGACGTTCAGACGAACTGGGAGGACTGGCTAAACCGATGAGTGCCGAGGATCTCGAGAAGTACGAAACCGAGATGGAGCTGTCGCTCTACCGTGAATACCGGGACATCGTCGGACAGTTCTCCTACGTCGTGGAGACCGAACGACGTTTCTACCTGGCCAACACGGTCGAGTTGCTGCCCCACAATTCAGACGGGGAGATCTACTTCGAACTGCGGATGTCCGACGCCTGGGTGTGGGACATGTACCGCCCGGCGCGATTCGTGAAGTACGTACGCGTCGTGACGTTCAAGGACGTCAACATCGAAGAGCTGGACAAGCCGGATCTGCGCCTTCCTGACTGATCTTGACAACGAAGTGCCCCGCCGATATCGGCGGGGCACTTTGCATTTCGCGGAGTTGCGCGGGGTCAGTTGCCCTTGACATTCACGATCTGACGCAGCGTGTGTCGAATCTCGACCAAGTCCTTCGCGTCGTCCATCACGACGTCGATGTCCTTGTACGCACCCGGGATCTCGTCGAGGAACGCCGCGGAACGCTCGTATTCGATGCCGACCATCGCTTTGTCGAGATCTTCGATCGTAAAGGTCTTGCGTGCCTGGTTACGTCCGTACACCCGACCCGCGCCGTGGGGGCTGGACTTGAACGACGGCACGTTTCCCTTCCCGACTACGACGTAACTCGCCGTCCCCATCGAACCGGGGATGAGCCCGGGCGTGCCCTCGTCTGCCTTGATCGCACCCTTACGGCTCAGCCACACACCCCGGCCCATATGGAACTCCTTCTGGGTGAAGTTGTGGTGGCAGTTGATCCGCTCGACCTCGTCGATGATCGCGGGCTTGCCGTCACCCATGAAGTGCGCGAAGTCCTTCACCACGCGGTCCATCATCTCTTCGCGGTTGAGCAGAGCGAAGTGCTGAGCCCAGTTGAGATCGGTGATGTACGAGTCGAATTCGGGCGTCTTCTCGACCAGGTAGGCCAGATCCGGATCGGGAAGGTTGATGTACCACCGCTCGCACAAGTCCTTGGCGATCTTGATGTGATGCTGTGCGAGCTTGTTTCCGATACCGCGACTGCCCGAGTGCAGGAACAGCCAGACGCCGTCGCTCTCGTCGAGCGTCACCTCGATGAAGTGGTTGCCAGAACCCAGCGTTCCGAGCTGAAACCTCCAGTTGTTCTTGAACTTGTCGTAGAAGGCCAGGCGATCGCCCGCCATTGCCTCGAGTTCTGCGATGCGGATTTGCGCCGTGTCGCTCAGCGTCTTGTTGTAGACACCCGCCGAGAGCGGAACGGAGCGTTCGATGCTGTGGCGAAGAACGCTCAGGTCGCGGCCTTGAAGGTCGCGTGCACTGAACTGGGTTTTGACCGCGATCATTCCGCAGCCGATATCGACTCCGACGGCGGCGGGCATGATTGCGCCTTCCGTCGGAATGACCGAACCCACCGTCGCTCCCGCACCGAGGTGCGCATCCGGCATAAGTGCCAGATGTGGACGGACAAAAGGCATCTGGGACGTACGCAGCGCTTGCTCGCGAGTGTTCTCGTCGAGTATCGATGCCCAGTTCCACAGCCTCTTGGTGATCTTCTCCATCAGATTTCTCCCACATAGTTCACAGCCGAACCGATCGGTCCGGTGTGTCGTGCAGGAATGACCATGCGCTCCGTCAGTGGTTGTGTGCAACCTCTTTTCAGGTGCGCAGACCGTCTGCGAGTTCGTAGATTCGTCCGACGTACTTCTCCTGGAAGGCTTTTCGAGCAGCATCTGCTTGTTGCCGTGCGCCCATCCTGGCGTAGAGGTACTCGAGTTGAACCAAGCTCTCGCCGATGTCGACGCGTCGCTGGTCGAGAACCGTCAACTCGTCGACCGGCCGAGCCAGATCGAGTCGTGCAAGATCTAGCGCTGTCTCCGGTACCTCGTCCATGGTGATCCTCGATGTCCGTGAGTGCTTCCTGGGTTTGAGGCTAGCATCATTCGAACATATTTTCGATACCTGGAATTGTTGGTTACTTCGACAATGTGGCGGTCAGTTGGTCGATGGCGTACGGAATGCTCAGGACGGTATTGCCGGACATCGCCGCGCCGACGGGTGGATCTGCGGTGTATCGCACGACTATCGCATTTCCGTTTTTCACAGCGGGTAGCCGCTGGTAGAGAGTGTTGCCGGGGAGGGCCTTCTCTCCCTCCGGATCGGCCATCACGATCAAACGATCAACGGGTTCGAGGATGTCGTATCGCTCGTTCGGCAGCCAGTCGCCGAACTGGTCGCCGACGAATGCGTCGACCGTCGGGGGGAGGGTGAATCCGAGTGACGAGAGGAAGATGCCGCGTGGGTCGTGCGACGAGAACACGTATCCCTCGGGAGTGTCGAGGTTGACGATCGTTGCGGTTTGCCCGGAAAACTCCGGGTGTGCAGCGCGAGCGGTGGCAAACGCGTTTTCGGTATCCGCGATCAGTTGCTGAGCTTGTGGTTCTTTGCCGAGGGCGCGCCCGGCGGTGAGTGTCATGTCGGTCCACGGCGTTGTGTATGCGTCGTAGTCCTTGCTCTGCGCGACAGTCGGCGCAATCGAGGTCAGCTTCTTGTAGGTCTCCGTGTCGACGTCGGCGTACAGCGCTAGGATCAGATCTGGTGCGAGGGAGGCGATTTGCTCGAAGTTGAAGTCTCCGCCGCTGTTGATGTAGGTCGGAGTTTTCCCCTTCCAGTCATTCTTCGTCCACGGCCAGCTTTCATCCATGCCGGACCCCCACCATTCGGCCATGCCTACGGGTTCGACTCCCAAGGCGAGCAGTGGTTCGTGATCGGTGTATCCGAGTGTCACTACCCGCTGCGGTTCGGCATCGATTGTCGTCGACCCCTGTGCGTGCTCGATCGTCACGGGGAATGCGTCGTTGCTCTGGGTCGCTGATGCGGTGTCGACGCCTTGCGAGGTTCCACAGGCGGTCGAGAACCCGATGATCGCGGCCGTCGTGAATAAGGCGGCGAGGATTCGGGTGCTACGTGAGGGCACGTGCATGCTCCTTCGAAGTGGTGGGCGAAGTGATCTGAGTTCCGCGTGAAGTGCTGAACTGGTCGCGTCAGCAATAAAGTGAGGCTAACCTTTGCGGGATCGTCGGTCCATCCTTCAGGATGGACTCGGATACGCCCAGAGAGACGCAAAATGTCCACTATCGAGTACTCGACTCGCCCAAAGTCCTTGCTAGCGCTGCCCGATAGTCGCGGACGGACATTCAAAGATTTTCAGGTCTACACCAACGTCGTCGACGGAGTGACTGCGTACGGAGCTCATCGACACCCCGAGCATCAGATCGCCTGGATGAGTGAAGGGACGATGCAGATCGCTGCCGGAGGCAATGTGTGGCACCTGCACAGCGAGCACTTGGTCTGGTTGCCGGGCACCGTTCTCCACGACATGACACTTCTGACGGAGGGGTGCATGATTGCGGCCTATGCGCGTCCGGATCTACGCCCTGCCGGGCCGCGGTGGACTCAGCCACTTGTTCTCGAAGTCGATGCTCTGTCCGCTCAATTGCTGCGCCATCTCGCCGACCGGACCATCGACGATGCTCGGCGGTTGATGAGTCAGGAGTTGCTCTACGACATTCTTGCTGCCGCGCCCGAACGGCACGACGTCCTCGCGGTTCCTCGCAATGCTGCGGCGAGTTCGGTTTCTGCCCGCATCCTTGCCGATCCGGCAGACTCACGGACGCTGGGGGAGTGGGCGGGCGAACTCGGGGTCAGTTCCAAGACCTTGATGCGAGCCTTTGTCGCCGATACCGGGATTACCTTCGGGCAGTGGAGAACTCGAGCACGCATGTACGCATCGCTCGAGATGCTCGCGCGGGGTGAGGGTGTCAATGACGTTGCCCCGCAGGTTGGTTACCGCACCAGCAGTGGGTTCATCGCCGCATTTCGGGAAACCTTCGGTACGACGCCGGCCCGGTACGGCGGAAAGCCGATGCGGTGATTTGCTGATGATTTCTTGAACTCGGTTGACGGCAAAGCTTTGTTCGGCAACGTAGAAATGGGCCGAGCTACCAGCATCTGCTGGTAGCTCGGCCGATTTACTAATCCGAACTGAGTCAGCTCATGTTGCCGAGCACATTGCCCAAGACACCGCTGATGACATTGGTCATCGACCCCTGCGGGTCGGTCAGGGAGCCGAATACCTGGCCTGATCCGGAGTTGAGTGAGCCGAAGCCCATGTCCTCGAGGCTTCCGGCGCCCGCCTCGACGGGGTTCGGCTGCCGGATGGTGACGCAGACGCCCATCGGATTGATGTTCCAGTCGCCCGCCGCCAGCACAATGTTGGTGCCGGCGCCGCTGTCGAGCTGCGTGCCTACAACTGCGTTATCGGGAACTTTGTAGGTGGTTTCCAAAGCGATGACGCCGCCGCCCGCAGTGGTCCATCCGCCGCCCTTTGCCACCACGGAGTTGTTGCCGACAACGACGGTCTTGGTGACGTCGTCCCACTTCTGGTCGCCGATAAGCCATTTGACGTTCAGGCGAGCCTTGACCAGCTGGAATCCTGCCGGGTGGAAATCGCGGATCTGATTGACGAGGGCTCCGGAACCGGAAACCTTGGTGATGTAGGTGACCGTCTGACCCGCGGCGACCTTGCCATCGCCGACAACCTCCTTGCTGACGGTGTACGGCGTCCCGAGGGAACCGGCCCAACTGTCGGTGACCGACTGGTTGAGCGCGCATGCCGGTGCTGCTTGCGCCACCGAGGCTCCAAGTCCAACAGTGACGCCGGCGGCGATGAGAACGAGGGATGTAGTGGTTGCTACTGCGTGGCGAAGTGAGCGGCGGGCCATGTAGAACTCCATTCAGCGGGGTGCGTGACGGTTTGAGCAAAACTGTAACTAGTTCTACTGGACTTTCGTCCAAGATTTGGCGGATTTCAGAATATTGTCGGGGTCTGGCCGAATTTCACAGGTTCTGAGTCGTCAACAGGTTGGTTTTGGGTCGCTTGGTTCTGTCGTGGTGGGTCGAGGATGCGCTTCGATGTGGTGTGGCGGTGCTGATCAGCCGCGACGGCGGCCTTCACTTGAGCAACTCGTGCGGGAATTCTGATGGCGTAGGTGTCGAAGTAGAATTCGACGTCGTAATCGTCAGTTTGGTCCTCCTCGCCTTATCGGTGGCAGCGACTACGGACTGCCTCCTGGCGAGCGGGTTGATCGTGCTTCGCATGCGGGGGTCCTGGCGGCTCCATGTTCGAACCGCGACTGTGCCAGTAAGACGGTCTAGTAACTGTGGTCTTCGTCTGTAGTCACTTTGTCCGGGCTGGTTGCTGCTAGCCATTAAGATCCGTCACATGTGGGGCCAAATCTTGCTCTGGATCTTTGTGCCGATGGCTGGTCTCTTCGTCGTGCCGCACGGGGTCAGATCGTTGAGGACACAAGGTAGTCAGTCGTGGGTCGTTAAAGTCGCAAAATGGAACTGGCGTGGCCCGATGCTGCTTACCGTTGGCCTCGGGGCGTTCGGCTTCTTCACCTACCGAACCGTCAGCGCGGCGGTCGAAATCAGTGCCAATTGAGGCGGCTCGTCGTACTTCACCCGCATTGTGCCCGCGGTGAAGTCGAACTACTTTTCTAGCGCGACTTCGCAGAGTTTAGTGATCTCTTCGGCGGGGTGGGTGGCTTCATCGTGAGGCTACTTAGTCTCATTTCGACGATTGCGTGCCGACTGTAAGTCTCGTCGAGGTAGTTCTCTTCAATTTTCACGACTACATCCCAAGGTGAAGCCAGGACCTCGGCTCGTCGCCGTCAGTCCCAACTGCGTATCCTCTCTCGCATCTGTGGAAGTGCGGTCTGCTGTTCGACCAGCCTGCGGAACTCCCGCATACGAACATCCATGTCAATATTGTTGTCGCCGCTCATGCGCTGATCTAAGCGGACAAGACCGACCGTCCTTCGCTGTCAGACCACTATGCGAACATCCTCGCTATGAACCTGATCCCCACCGCTGACGTCGCCGTGGATGAAAGCGCCCTTTACCTGGCAGCATCTCCACACACTCGTGCTCAGGTTCTAACGACTCCATGCCCCGTGCCGGCCACTCCAGGTGTTTACGGCTGGTGGTTCCGAGAGCTGCCCGCTGAGATCAACACGGCAGGGTGTGCGAAGAGAGACGGGCTAACCTTGCTGTACACGGGGATCAGTCCATCAGCACCTCCCGCTAACGGAAAAGCTCCGAGCAAGCAGAGCATCCGTACTCGCATCAAGACTCATTACACAGGAAATGCTGCCGGTTCGACGTTGCGACTGACTCTTGGGTGCTTACTGTCGGATCAGCTGGGGATCGAGCTACGTCTGGTTGGTTCAGGCAAACGGTTGACGTTTGTTGCGGGTGAGAAGGTGCTGTCCGAGTGGATGGCTGAGAACGCTTTGGTGTCCTGGGTTCTGAACCCCGAGCCTTGGGTGTTGGAGCACCAGCTCATCTCAAGCCTGGACGTTCCTCTTAACTTGGATGCCAACGCGCACAACACTTTCTTCCCAACTCTGAAGGCTGCGCGGCAGTCGGCACGCGATCGGGCGAGGGAATTGCCTGTGGTCCCGAACCCTGGTGTGGGTGGACGTTGATAGTCGTTTAGGCGTTGTCGAACGCGATCGCTGCCAGAAACAGCACGATCAGCGAGAGGAAGATGTAGCCAAGGATGAGGCCAGCGAGCGCAAGACCGTTTCTTTGTTCGCCGGTCCGCTTGATCTGACTGGGGGGCTATGTGACCAACTGCGATCGCAAGTGGCGCGACGACGATCCCCTAGTACTAGCGCAGCAACAGTCATCGAGTTTGTGCGCGGGTTGTCGCCAGCTATTGCTATGTCGTTCGTCGGCCCAACCGTGGCCGTTAACTCGGGCAGCCAGAGCTTCCTCGCGTGCTTCTCGGACGCGCTGCGAACTTTCTGCCGCTACCAGTAGTAATCCGAGGATTGCGATTGCGAGAATCGAAGCGACTGTGTTGAGCTGCTGGGCGATTGGAGCATAAACGTTGGCGCTCAACCCAGCGACGCTCTGGGCGTATGCCTCCCGCGTTGCATCTGGGGCAGCTACGAGGACAAAGGCACATGGTAGGACCCCGTTTGGTGAGCCACTCGCTATCAGAGAATCAATGCGTGT